>JABDKL010000159.1 GCA_013002225.1 Winogradskyella sp. | reverse complement strand
CGATACCATCACCGTCAGAATCAGGACATCCGTTGAAAGCAGCTAAACCAGCAACTTCTGGACAAGCATCGTCTTTGTCATAGATACCATCACCATCAGTGTCAGTACCACCAAATTGTACGATAAGACCTAAAGAATGTTGAAAGTGCTTTGGCGAGTTATCATCAAAAGCATGCTTATATTTTGTTTGCGCTTCTAAACCTAATTGCTCAGAGAACCAAAACTTTAAATTAACAGTTCCGTTAAAGGTTCCGAAGCCAGAGTTATCTAACCATGTGTAACCACCACCAACACCTAAAGAAGGATCAAACCAGCCACCTGGTCCGTTAACTAGATCTCTAAAGCTGTATGAAACAGTTCCGTCTAAAGCGTAATATGTTAAATCGTTAGCTGAAACTAAAATTGAAGGACTTCCAGGAACATCAATTGATCCTCGTTTGTCAATTTTATTTACAGTTCCGTCTACGGTTAAGGTAAATCCATCACTTAAATATCTAGATACTCCAACTCTTGAAATTGAAGGAAAAATATTCCAGTGATCTTCTACGTTAAAAAATTCGTCAAAATATTCTCCTGATGGTGCATTTTCACCTACAGGATAAAGATCCACGGCATTAATACCAAGGCTTATTGCCCATGGATTGTTTTTATCTTGCGCATTTGAGGTGCTGAAGCTTATCAAAAGCACGGATACAAATAATAATCTGCTAAGATTTTTCATATTCAAATTAGTTTAAATTTTAAGTGTTAATTAATGACAAATGTAAGTTGTTAAATTTTATTAACAAAGATAAATATATAAAAATATTGTTAAAACCCGCTTAAATAGTGAGTTTGGAACCATTTTAAATAATCTCAAGTTTTTTGCCAACCTTAATAAATGCAGTAATTGCTTTATCGAGTTGTTCTTTATTATGGGCGGCTGATAATTGTACTCTTATACGGGCTTTTTCCTTTGGAACGACAGGGAAGAAAAATCCGATAACATATACCCCTTCATCTAAAAGCATATTTGCCATAGTTTGGGATAATTTTGCATCATACAGCATTACGGGTACAATTGCAGAGTCACCATCAATAATGTCAAAACCTGCCTCTTTCATTCCCTTCTTAAAATACTTGGTATTCCAGTCTACCTTATTTCTTAGCGTGTTGTCATTTTTAAGCATATCAAACACCTTAATTGATGCGCCAACAATTGCTGGTGCCAAAGAGTTTGAAAATAAGTAAGGTCTTGATCGCTGGCGGAGTATTTCTATAATTTCTTTCTTTGCAGTTGTGTAACCTCCCATTGCTCCACCCATGGCCTTTCCTAGGGTTCCCGTTATAATATCTATTCTACCAAGTACGCCTTTTTCTTCAAGTGTTCCAATACCAGTTTCTCCTATAAATCCTGTGGCATGGCATTCATCAATCATAACCAAAGCATCATACTTATCTGCTAAATCACATATTTTATCTAGTGGAGCAACTAAACCGTCCATAGAAAACACGCCATCCGTCACAATAATCTTAAATCGTGCGCCATTTTCATTTGCAGCAATAAGCTGTTGCTCTAAATCGGCCATATCATTGTTCTTATAACGATATCTTGCGGCCTTACATAACCTCACTCCGTCAATAATGGAAGCATGATTAAGTGAATCGGATATTATGGCATCTTCTTTAGTCAACAAAGGTTCAAAAACACCACCATTAGCATCAAATGCAGCTGCATATAATATAGTATCTTCCGTCCCATAAAAGTCTGCAATTTTTTGTTCCAGTTCTTTGTGTATGTCTTGAGTACCGCAGATAAAACGTACTGACGACATACCGAAACCATGTGAGTCTAAAGTATCTTTTGCAGCCTGTACCACATCTGGGTGTGACGAGAGCCCTAAGTAATTATTAGCACAAAAGTTTAATACTTTTTGTCCTGAACTCAGTGTAATTTCTGCGCCTTGAGGTGAGGTAATAATTCGCTCTTCTTTAAAGAGTCCTGCGTCCTTTATAGATTCTATTTCGTTTTGTAAATAAGATTTGATATTTCCGTACATATTTTTTCAATTAATGCACAAAGATACTAAGTAAAATTAGACTACAATTAACTCAATGGAGTCATTTATATAAACCAGAATTTTTTTGCTGATCCTATAATTCATAGTTTTTAAAACTGCCTCATAATCATTTAATTGATATTTGTGATTTGATTTTTGATCACCAGTTTTATAGTCAATTATTGTTACTTGATTATCGGATTCAATGTTTAAACGGTCAGGTCTCAAAATTTCGCCAGTACTCGTTATTATATCACATTCATTCAATACCTTGTATTTATCACTAAAGTACGTTTTGAGTTGAGCATTTGTAACCACTAGAAGAACAGTCCTTCTAAGATCCTCTTTATTTTGGTTATTTAAATCGCCAGAATTTATTAAATCATTAATGGCAAAATCTACATCGTGTATAGTTTTAATTTTAGACAATAATAAATGAATGAGGTTGCCCCGTTCTATAGCTTGTTCTTGCTGAGTATCCCAAAGCATACCTGCTCTGCTAATTATATTGAGATTATGCATTTCTTTAGGTACAGAAATTAACGGAAGTGGCTCAGTTATGGATTTATTAATTTGTTGCTCTGGTTTATTTTCGGACAAACCGAAGTTATAGTTTAATTTATTTGCATCCCATTCACCAATGTTTTGAAGATAAGATATAAGTATGCCCGAATAGGTATTCTCCTTTGGCTCACCCTTTGAATTTACGTCTTTCTTAGAAACTATATATAGCTGTTCTACAGCTCTGGTCAGCGCAACATAAAGCAGATTGATATTGTCCAATTCGAGTTGAGACTGGCGAGCGCTGTAAATCTGCTTGCCTGTATCTCCAAAATGTTCTAGGTCCTTATTGTAATTAATTAGCAGAGATTCAAAGTCACTATAACTATCTTCATCAACATTAAACCAAACTTTCGGTTCGAGTTCTCTGTATATATTTAAATCCGCAAAAGGAAAAATGACCACCGGAAACTCTAAGCCCTTGGACTTATGTATGGTTATAATGTTTACCGCATTATATCCCTCTGGGGAAACTATGCTTAGATTATCTTCTTTTTTTTCAAAATAATTGAGGAATGCGGCTAAGTCGGAATTGAACTTTTGTGTAAATTCTAAAACAAAATCCAAATAAAACTGAACATACGCATCTGATGTGGTATTTAAATTAAATGCTCTTATTATAGCCTCTACCAGTTCGTATAAGGGTAATTGAAGGATACTTTTTTTATCAATAGATATCCCTAAACTCTTAAGGCTTTCGAATATCGAATCTAGATCACTTTTAATTAATGTTGAGAAAAAATGATGCTTATCGGTTATATTATTAAGCTTTGCAATAAATGAAAGAACCTTAATTTTCAAAGTGTAATTTGTAGGTTGTAGAAGTAATTTTAATAAGCTATTTATAAAGATTATTTTTTCAGAATTTACGAGTAATAAGGTTTCGGATGAAGAAATTTTAATTCCGTTTTCACTTAGATAATTAGCTATTGTAATCCCATCTTTTCGTTTACGGGTTATAACGCAAATCTCGTGTAATTCATACCCTTTGTAAATACATTGATTAATAGTTTGCAAAACTTCATTGGCATATAATTCACCCGCATTATCCTCTTTATTTATTTCTAAAAAATTAAGGTTTACAAACCCGTCTAAAGCTAATTGAGTTTGTTGACTTGCATCATGAAATAATTGAGCAAACTGAGAATTGCTAAATTGTGTTTCACTAATATATTTAAAAAGAGAATTATTAAAATTAATAATGGCCTGTGCACTTCTGTAATTAGTACTTAAGGATAGTACTTCGGCCTCTGTTTGAAAAGGATTACTAGTTTTATTATACAAGTTAATAAATTGCTCAGCCTCACCACCACGCCATCTGTAAATAGCTTGTTTTGCGTCGCCTACTAACATTACCGAACCATTAGCCGAAGCCAAAGTGTTATCAATTAATGGCATGAGGTTGCCCCATTGCATTACAGACGTGTCTTGAAACTCGTCAATAAAGAAATGCTTAAATTTTTCTCCGAGACGTTCGTAAATAAATGGTGTTGGTTGGTCTTTAATTTCGGCACTAATTATTTTGTTAAATTCTGAAATCAGTAATTTATTCTGTTCAGCTTTTATGGCGTCTAATTCTTTCTTAATAGTAGTTAAAACGGAAAGCGGTGTAATATTTTTAAAAAATGCCTTTTGAAGTTTAATCTCAAAAACAAGATTTTTAGTTTTTTTAAGTGCTTTTACTAATTGGGGTTGGATGCTATCTATGGTGTTTTTTATGTCATCGGTTGTAGAGGTTTTAGGGTATAACGGCTTATCCTCTATATTGATAATCCAGGACGTCTCAAAATTAATATCGAGATTAAGGTTTTCTAACTTTAGAAAGTAATTTGGCAGATAAGCTTTTTTGCCTCCAGAAAAGTCCTCAAATTCTAAGCCAGCTTCTTCAATGAGCATTAATGCCTCTTTAGAAGTGTTTTTAATTTCATTCTCAAGTGTTTTTATGTTTTGAGACAACTGTTTTTTTAGCTTTTCAAAATCATCTAAAGATTTGTTTTTAAATTTTTGTATCTCGGTAAAGTCATTTTCGTTAACTAAAAGTTTTGCAATCTTATTAAAGTCGTAACTAATATCCCAACTCTTATCATCATCTGCTTTTTCAATAGCAAAATCAACTAATATCTTAGTTAGTTTTTTGTCGCTACCGGCTTTAGATATAAGGCTTTCAACAGCCTCATTTAATAAACGCTCTTGGTCTAATTCTACCTCAAAATTCACAGGTAATTTTAGGTCATTTGCAAATGTTCTGATTAAACGATGTGTAAACCCGTCAATTGTAGAAATATCAAAACCGCCATAATTATGAATAATGCGCTTTAGAACCTGTTTAGATTTTTGATGTAATTCATTTGGTGTGATGGATAACTCGGCGCAAATATCCAGAAACATCGGGTTAGGGTTTGTAAGACTCTCATTGGAGGCAAAATGTTTGAGCATTTTAATTATGCGCTCTTTCATTTCGCCAACAGCTTTATTTGTAAAAGTTAGAGCTAGTATGGATTTGAACTGGTCATTTTTTTTTGAACTTATTAAAAGCTTAATGTAAGATTTAGCCAGGGTGTAGGTTTTTCCACTTCCTGCAGAGGCATTAAAGATTTTAAAAGCATTGTTTTGCAAAAGAAAAATTTTATACCAAAATAAGTAATCTTAATAATTTATTTAGAAAATCTTATTTTCAAAATTGTAAATTTGTTATAATAGTAAAATTAACACTTTAAAACACAAAATATTATGGCTTTTGAATTACCAGAATTAAAATATGCGTATGACGCGTTAGAACCACATATAGATGCTCGAACAATGGAAATTCACCATTCTAAGCATCATAATGGGTATACTACAAAACTTAATAATGCCATTGAAGGAACAGATCTTGAAGGTAAGACTATTGAAAATATTCTTATTAATTTAGATATGAATAACAAGGCAGTAAGAAATAACGGAGGAGGATATTATAACCATTCCTTATTTTGGGATGTTTTAAACCCAGAAGACAGAGGGCGTCTCTCAGGAGATTTGAAGGATGCTATTGAATCTGCTTTTGGTTCAAAAGAGGTATTTGTAGATGCATTTAGTAAAGCTGCAGCAACCCAATTTGGGTCAGGATGGGCATGGCTATGTGTACATAAAGGAGGTAAAGTAGAGGTTTGTTCTACGCCAAATCAAGATAATCCCCTAATGCCAGGAGTTGGATGTGGTGGTACGCCAATCTTAGGATTAGATGTTTGGGAGCATGCTTATTATTTAAATTATCAGAATAGAAGGCCAGATTATATTGATGCTTTTTTCAAGGTTATTAATTGGAACGAGGTTGAGAGACGCTATGCAGAAGCCAAATAAATAATTAGTAGAATTTAATAAAAAAATCCAAGTTCATTGACTTGGATTTTTTTATGCCTATATGGTATAAAACGTGTAATATTTTAATGTGATAAAATGAAAAAAGGTGAACAGAGAGTTCACCTTTTTTGCCCCAAATCTACCATAAACTTAACCTACTTATGTTATGGTGAGTCAAATATAGGATTACATTAAACCAACAAGTCAATTTTTTGGATAAACGACCTATATATTAGTCTAAGCGTGGAATCTACTATGATTACTGACTAATTACTTACAGTCTTGAGTTTAATGCCAGTGATATTACTTAAAGTAAAACGTTAACTAAGTCCATAAAAAAAGGTGAACAGTGTTCACCTTTTTTTGCCCCAAATCTACCATGAACTTAACCTACTTATGTTATGGTGATACCAATGTAATTTAAATTGTTAAAACACCTACATATATCCGACAAAATACACTTATCTTAGATGAAATACATATTTTTTCGGATTAAATGCTGTTTTTATAGGATGACTAATAAGCGCGCTCCTTATTTCCCTCATAAAAGTTAATAAAAGCTTTGTTTACAACCCTATTGCCACCAGATGTTGGGTAGTCTCCAGTAAAATACCAATCCCCTAAATTTTTAGGACAAGCTTTGTGTAGGTTCTCAACAGGTTGAAAGATAATTTTAACTTCAGCGTTTACATCACTGTCGCTTAATAATTCGGATATTTTATCTGAAATTTGTTCGTCTGTAAAGTTTTCATAGATTTTCTTAACGTAGTTGACGACTTTTTTATCTTTTAAATCTACTTGCGACAAGCACTTTTTATATACTTCTTCAACGATATGATAAAGATCGTTATCCTTTAGTAGCTCTAAAGCAGCTCTAAATGCTACCAACCCTTCAAGATTGGCCATGTCGATGCCATAACAATCAGGATAACGAATTTGCGGCGCAGAAGAAACCACAACAATCTTTTTTGGTTTCAGTCGGTCCATCATTTTGATGATACTTTTCTTAAGTGTTGTGCCACGTACAATACTATCGTCAATAATGACTAAGTTATCAGTTGGCTTAATAACCCCATAGGTAACATCATAAACGTGCGCTACTAAATCATCTCTACTGCTATCTTCTGTAATAAAGGTTCTAAGCTTAACATCCTTAATGGCAATCTTTTCAATTCTTGGTCGTTCAGATAATATCTCCGTTACACGTGCCGCAGACAACTTGCCTCCGCCAGCTAAAATTGATTTTGTTTTCTTTTCATTTAGATGTTCCTCGACCGTATCGATCATTCCATAGAATGAAGTTTCTGCGGTATTGGGTATAAACGAAAAAACGGTGTTTTCGGTGTCATTTTCAATGGCTTCCAGCACTTTAGGCATTAATAATCTACCAAGTTTCTTGCGTTCTTCATATATTTCTGCGTCGCTTCCACGCGAAAAGTAAATACGCTCAAAAGAACATGCCTTGCGCTCTAAGGGTTTTAATATTTTTTTTATTTCGGTTTTGCCTGATTTTTTCGTAATTATGGCATGACCCGGATCTAGTTCGCAAACCGCTTCAAAAGGAACATTAAAGACCGTCTGTATTACAGGTCGCTCTGACGCCACTACCACAATTTCATCATCCTTATAATAATATGTTGGTCTAATACCTGCAGGATCTCTTAGGACAAAAGAATCTCCATGACCTAAAAGACCAGCCATAGCGTAACCGCCATCCCAGTTTTTGGCCGCTCGTTTAAGAATTTTAGCAACATTTAATCGTTCTGCAATTAAAGGGGAACATTCATTTTTGCTATAGCCTTCTTTTTTCAAGTCTTTATAAATCTTAGCAACGGCGTCATCTAAAAAATGACCTATTTTTTCCATTACCGTAATAGTGTCTGCTTTTTCTTTTGGATGCTGCCCAATTTCAATTAGGTTATCAAATAACTCATTTACATTGGTCATATTAAAATTTCCCGCAACGATTAGATTGCGATGCTGCCAGTTATTTTGACGTAAAAAGGGGTGTACACTCTCGACACTGTTTTTTCCAAACGTGCCATAACGTACATGACCTAACAAAAGTTCACCGATATAAGGGATGTGTCGCTTTTGTAAGTTTACATTATCTTGATATTGGGGATTTTGAGCAAACTCTTCATTAATCCGTTCATTAATCTGAGCAAAAATGTCTTGTATGGGTTGTTGCGCAATCGAACGAACGCGACTTATATAGCGCTCTCCAGGTTTGGTATCTAATTTTATACTAGCAAAACCAGCTCCGTCTTGCCCACGGTTGTGCTGTTTTTCCATCATTAAATACATCTTATTTACACCATAAAAAGCACTACCATATTTTTTTTTGTAGTATTCTAATGGTTTTAAAAGTCTTATAAGTGCAATACCACACTCGTGTTTTAAAGCATCACTCATTTTTAGTTATCTGCTATTAATTTTTAAAATAAGATTAAAAAAAATGCGCTCAATAAATTGAACGCTTTTTTTATGTTAATTCTATATCAAATTGTGTTAGACTCTTAAACTGGTCTAAGCGTTTGTAAATTTCCTTATCTGTTAAGTTAAGCATTCGTTCAGTGCCAAATTTTTCGACACAGAAAGAAGCTAATGTGGAGCCGTAAATAACCGCAGTCTTCATATTTTCGAAAGAATAATCTCCCGTTTTAGCGAGATATCCTGTAAAACCGCCAGCAAATGTATCACCTGCGCCAGTAGGGTCAAATACTTCCTCTAATGGTAAAGCAGGTGCATAGAATACATTATCATCATGGAAGAGTAATGCGCCATGTTCACCTTTCTTAATTACTACATATTTCGGACCCATTTCGTGAATTTTCCTCGCCGCAACAACTAATGAGTATTCTCCGCTAAGTTGCCTAGCTTCTTCATCGTTAATTGTTATAACATCGACATGTTTTATGGTCTTAACTAAATCGTCGAGCGCACAATCCATCCAAAAATTCATGGTGTCTAATACAACAAGTTTAGGTGTTTTGTGCATTTGATTAAGAACGCTCATTTGCACAGATGGATGCAAATTCCCAAGCATTACAACTTCCGCATCTTTATAGGATTCTGGAACTATAGGGTTAAAATGTTCAAGTACATTAAGTTCTGTGACCAGCGTATCTCTAGAGTTCATATCGTTATGATACTTACCACTCCAAAAAAACGTTTTACCGTCTTCTACAATTTCGATTCCCGACACATCTATATTTCTATTAGACATAATATCTAAATAGTCTTTTGGGAAATCGCCACCAACTATGGAAACAACAGTAGAGTCAATATTAAAATTTGAGGCTGCCAAACCGATAAAAGTGCCTGCACCTCCCAGTATTTTGTCGGTTTTGCCAAATGGGGTTTCAATAGCGTCGAATGCTACTGTTCCTACAATTACTAATTTACTCATTAAAGTAAGTTTGAATTAAGGTGCAAATTTACATAAAATAAATTCCATGTGAAACCTAGAACAAGACCTTTAAATGCTAATTATTTTCTTCCAAAATCCGCAGGAATTTCTCCCCAAGCTTTGGTTTCCCATTTTACGATAGTAGTAGAGTACTCGTTTGTTTTTAGCCAATGTATGGCGCGATCTACCAGATCAAACACAGGTTTGTTTTTAGCGCTGCGTTTTAATTTAGTATTACAGTTTTTTTTGCGCACCCAACTCATTGCTGTTTTAGAATCGGTATACATAATACGGTTGCTTTTATGTTGCTTTAAAAACGCTAAGCCATGGACTAAAGCAAGAAATTCACCTATATTATTAGTGCCTTCTTCAAATGGTCCTTGAATAAATAGCTGCTTTTTAGTTTTTGTATCGACACCACGGTATTCCATTTTCCCAGGATTACCACTTGAGGCTGCATCAACAGAGATTGAGTTATAATTGGGCTGCCCAATTGATTTGAGTTGAGCTTCAGAAAGTTCACTCTTAAAAGCTTTTGATTTACCAATATAATCTTTGTAGTTACCGTTTAGTGCTTTCTTTGCCTGAGCAAAGGTAGAAAAGGACTTGTATTGTGCACCTTGATAATCTTTTATTTGAGCTTTACAATCGTTCCAAGATTCAAAAACGCCAGTACGGTGTCCTTTCCAAACGGTATAGTATTTCTTTTTCTTTTTACTCATGCTTACATCCCGTGAAAATGGGAATCCTATTTTTCATTCCTGTAAAAACAGGAAGCTATTCTAATAAACGTTTAACTATTTTAGGAAAATGCTCCATTTCTAACAAATGAATCTTATGTGCTACATCCTCTGCCGTATCTGAAGCTAAAACACTACATTTTGTTTGAAAAATAATAGCGCCTTCATCATAATTTTCATTTACATAATGAATAGTGATACCTGTCTCGGTTTCTTTATTCGCAACGACAGCCTCGTGAACAAATTTTCCATACATACCCTTTCCGCCATATTTTGGTAGAAGGGCAGGATGAATATTAATGACTTTACCTTCAAATTCCTTCAAAATAAATTCAGGAAATTTCCATAAAAATCCTGCCAGCACAATAAGATCAGGTTCTGAGGCTTTTAAAACATTTAAAACATCTTTAGATTTTGAAAATGCAAACCTATTAAAGGACAATGCGCTAACCTTTAGGTTTTTACACCTGTCAAGGACTTTGGCATGGGGATTGTTAGTTAATACCTGAATAACAGACACATTATCGCTGTTGTGAAAAAACTTTATTAAATTTTCAGCATTACTTCCACTTCCGGACGCAAAAATTACCACACGTTTCATTTACAGGCTATAGTTCTTATATTTATTCAAACAAAAAAAAGAATAATAATTAACAATTAGGGCAAAACCGAAATACTTCTATCTTTTTTATTAATTTAAAAGCACATTTTAACAGTAAAGATGATTATTAAAATAAAGTTTTTTATTTTTGCCATCTAATTAAAACTTAAAATTAAAAGATTATGTCAGACATTGCATCACGAGTAAAAGCGATTATCGTAGATAAATTAGGTGTTGATGAAAACGAGGTTGTAACTGAAGCTAGCTTCACTAACGATTTAGGAGCGGATTCATTAGATACTGTTGAATTAATAATGGAATTTGAAAAAGAATTTGATATTCAGATCCCAGACGATCAAGCTGAGAATATTGCAACAGTTGGTCAAGCTATTTCTTACATAGAAGAAGCAAAAAAATAACTTTATTTTTATGGAATTAAAGCGAGTCGTAGTTACCGGTTTAGGTGCACTTACACCAATTGGCAATACCAAAGATGAATATTGGGAGGCATTGGTTAGTGGAAAAAGTGGAGCTGCTCCAATTACATATTTTGATACAGAAAAGTTCAAAACTCAATTCGCTTGTGAAATAAAAAACTTCGAAGTTACTGACTTTATTGATAGAAAGTTAGCCCGAAAAATGGATAAGTTTTCGCAGTACGCAATGGTTGCTTCAGACGAGGCAATTGCAGACTCAAAACTAGACCTGGATAAGGTTAACAAATTAAGAGTTGGTGTAATTTGGGGAGCTGGTATTGGTGGCTTAGAGACATTTCAGGACGAGGTGTTAAACTTTGCTGCGGGTGATGGCACGCCACGATTTAATCCATTCTTCATTCCAAAGATGATTGCCGATATAGCACCAGGAAACATATCTATAAAATATGGCTTCATGGGGCCTAATTATACAACAGTTTCTGCCTGTGCATCTTCTGCCAATTCAATGATCGATGCTTTAAACACCATTCGTTTAGGTCATTGTGATGTTGTAATTACAGGTGGAAGCGAGGCTGCAGTTACCATAGCAGGTATGGGAGGTTTTAATGCTATGCACGCTATGAGTACTCGAAATGAGAGTCCAAAAACTGCGTCTAGACCTTTTGATGCCAACCGTGATGGTTTTGTGTTGGGAGAGGGAGCAGGCTCTATTGTTTTAGAGGAGTACGAGCACGCCAAAGCGCGAGGAGCAAAAATCTACGCTGAAGTTGTAGGTGGAGGTTTGTCGTCAGATGCTTATCATATGACAGCACCGCATCCAGATGGTATAGGTGTTGTAGCTGTAATGAAGAATTGTTTAGAGAATGCAGGTTTAAACCCTGAAGATGTAGACCATATAAATACTCACGGCACATCAACACCTTTAGGTGATGTTGCCGAGTTAAAAGCTATATCTGAAGTGTTTGGAAAGCATGCCAAAACTATAAATATTAATTCCACAAAATCTATGACTGGTCATTTGTTGGGTGCTGCTGGAGCTGTTGAGGCAATTGCCTCTATAATGGCATTAGAGCATGGGATTATTCCACCGACGATAAACCACGAAACGGTTGATGAAAACATAGATCCAGAATTAAACTTAACACTTAATAAAGCTCAGAAACGAGATATTAAAGTCGCAATGAGTAATACATTTGGATTTGGCGGACACAACGCTTGTGTATTATTTAAAAAACTAGATTAAGTCCCGAATGAGTTTCATTCGTAACATACTAAATTCCCGTTCTCCAAAAGACGGGAATTTTTTTTTAAAGCTTAAAGAGATTTTAGGCTTTAAACCCAAGTCGGAATCTCTGTATATTAAAGCCTTTACTCATCGTTCGATGAATATTAGAGATAAAAAAGGCAACCCCATAAATTATGAGCGATTAGAATTTGTTGGAGATGCTATGCTGAGTTCTGTAATAGCATGTTATTTATTTGAACAAGTACCGCATGGTGATGAAGGTTATCTTACCAAAATGCGGTCTAAAGTGGTAAGTAGAGAACATCTTAACGAACTAGGTAAAGATTTAGGTTTAATAGAATTAGTAATAAGTAAAATACCTAAATCTAATTTTGGTAATAATATTCACGGCAACCTTTTTGAAGCCTTAGTAGGAGCTATATATTTAGATAGGGGCTATAAATTTTGTGAAAAATTTATATATAACAGGGTAATAAACCCTTATGTAGATATAGAAACTCTAGAAGGTAAGGTTATAAGTTATAAAAGTTTACTAATTGAATGGTGTCAAAAAGAAAAACATACGTTTGATTATAATGTCTATGAAGATACTGGCAGAGACGAACTCAAGCATTTTTCTGTTAAACTTAGTATCAATGATAAAGTAGTTTCTAAGGCGAGAGCCACTTCTAAAAAGAAGGCTGAAGAAAAGGCATCTAAACGTGCATTTTTTGCTTTCCAAAAGGAGATTACAAAGAACAATTAAATTGGCATTTCTTTATGCATTCAATTAAAACCTAACTACATCGTTTTCGCAATTTTATAGGTTAAGAATAACCAAAAGTTAATATAATTAAGCCGTTAAAATATTATCTTTACACTTAAGGGTTATAACTTTATGGCTTTACACAAACTTCTGGTGGATGACTTTTATGATGATGCTTATAAGCTAATTGCAGTACATTGTCGTTTAGAAGATTACCGTTTAGCTTATTTGCTTAATAAAAATTTGGGTCTCAATTTATCAAGAAACGAGAATGATTTAGACTTTAAATACTTAACATCGTCATATAGCTTTTTTGAATGGGATAATGTTGCCGAATATGTGACTTGGAATTTAGTCTCTAATGTGTGTAAAAAAGAAGCTGAGAGTCTTTACAGTTCAGGAACTTTATTTACCACAGCTGAACAGACATTGAAAACGTATTATCTGATTCCAGAATTAAAACGTGTAGATTATTTTATAAAAATTTCCAATGAGATTCAGAATGTTAATGAGAAATTGGTTCTAAGTAAATTACAAACTATTCCACAAATTATAACAAGCTATACTGTAGATCCCTTAAAAATAAAATCAAAAGACCATTTAATTTTTTGAATTGATGCCAAATAAAAAAACTAAAATAGTAGCCACTTTAGGCCCAGCAACCAGTACAAAAGCCGTTTTAAAAGGCATGTTAGACGAAGGTGCTAATGTGTTTAGGATTAACTTTTCTCACGCCGATTATAAAGACGTTAAGGAACGTATTAAAATGATTAGAGAGCTTAATGAAGAGCATGGTTACAATGCAGCAATATTAGGCGATTTGCAAGGTCCTAAACTTCGTGTTGGGACTATGAAAGGTGAAGTTATTGTAAATGAAGGTGATGAAATTATTTTCGCAACAGGAAAGCGATTTGAAGGAACTAAAGAACGGGTTTACATGACCTACGATAATTTTCCGCAAGATGCAAAACCTGGAGAACGCATTTTACTTGATGATGGAAAATTAATTTTTGAGGTGGTTTCCACAGATGGTAAAGCTGAAGTTAAAGCAAAAGTTATTCAGGGTGGGCCATTAAAATCTAAAAAAGGGGTAAATCTCCCTAATACCAATATTTCGCAACCAGCACTAACCGAAAAAGATATCGAAGATGCCATATTTGCGATTAAACAGGAGGTCGATTGGATTGCCTTATCGTTTGTGAGACATGCTGAGGATTTAATGCAACTGGAAAAGTTAATTAGTGAGCATAGCGAACATAAAATTCCGATTATAGCAAAAATTGAAAAGCCTGAGGCTGTTGAAAATATCGATAAAATTGTTGCTTATTGTGATGGTTTAATGGTTGCGCGAGGTGATTTAGGTGTAGAAATACCTGCTGAAGAAGTGCCATTAATTCAGAAAAAATTAGTTTTAAGGGCAAAACGCGCAAGGATTCCGGTGATCATAGCAACACAGATGATGGAGACTATGATAACTAGTTTAACACCAACGCGTGCAGAAGTAAATGATGTGGCAAATTCAGTGATGGATGGTGCGGACGCGGTGATGTTATCTGGAGAAACGTCTGTCGGTCAATATCCAGTGCAGGTTATACGCCAGATGGCAAACATTATTCGTAGTGTAGAAGAATCTCCTCTTATTAAAGTGCCACAAAAACCACCACATATTCGTACAAAGCGTTATATTACTAAATCGATATGTTACCACGCCGCTAATATGGCCAACGAAATCAATGCAAAAGCCATATCTACATTAACCAATAGTGGATATACTGCTTTTCAAATTTCAGCATGGAGACCATCAGCTCATATTTTAGTCTTTACCTCCAACAAACGTATACTTACACAACTTAATTTACTTTGGGGCGTAAAAGCGTTTTACTACGACAAATTTGTAAGTACCGATGAAACCATTGAAGACGTAAATGCGATTGCATGTAAAAAAGGGTATTTAGATGTCGGAGATATGTTAGTTAGTTTAGCGGCAATGCCTATTAAGGCAAAAGGAATGGTTAATACATTGCGCGTTACCGAAATTGAGAGTTGTAGTTTTTAGAAAGCTATTACAGATTTTGAGAGTTAAAATAAAACAACTAAGTACGTACTAATTTAATTGCGGGTTTTTTACTTCTATAGTGAGAAAACAAACCAATTTATTGTTAGCTGTTTTTTTGAGGTCAGCATAAAATATTTGGTCATTGCCAGAATTCATAAGACTACCCATCCCGCCAGAATATTGTTTGAAAAATATATCATAAGCGACAGGCGCAGCATCATAAACCGTTGTATGTATGTGCCGGTTATTTTTTGAATTTCCGTAATCTCCAGGTAATATCGTCTTAACATATACCTCTCCTGATCTATTGGTTACGGTGGTTCCATTTAATCTTGCGGTAGTTTCATCATTTGGAACAGATGGTTCATAGTCACCTTCAGTTGAGGTGTGATAAAAACTTATACGTTGATTTGAAAGTGTTTTTTTTGATGCTTTATCTATAAAGGTCAAGCAGAGCAGTAGTTCTTCTCCAGGTTCGCTATTATCTGTAATAATTAATTTATTGGTGTTATTGAAATTTTGAAACTTTGCTAATTCATTATTTTCATTCTTTGAAAGCGTGTCAATTGAACTGTCTGAAGCACAATGTGTAAACAGTAAACAAAAAAATAATACAGCAATTTTTTTCATGACGAATCAATATAAATTAGGGAGGTGTTTACTGAAATTCACTTTATAGATTCTACTGGCACCGTTATCGTATTTATTTATTTCACGAAGTAACTCTTCTGTAGTTTTAAATCCTTCTGTGTTTCTTTTTACAGTACTTCTCCGACTTGTAAAATAGAGAACGCCATCATTTACAAATGGACAAAATTCCATGTCTTTAGAATTGATTTTGTCACCTAGATTTACTGCCTTGGTCCATTCATCATTTACATATTTACTCATGTAAAGATCTCCTGATCCTAATCCATCTTGTCGTCTCCATGCGCCAAAAATTATGTAGGATTCATCTGGTGCTATATATGCGTTGTATTCTGCACCCTTAGTATTAACTCCATCACCTAAGAGCTTTGGTTCGTTGTAAGTGCTATTTTCCCATTTACTCATAAGTATATCATCTTCTGAATTTAATTCCTTTCTTATGGTGGTATAGTATAGATTACCATTACTTGCTACTGCTGGGTAAAACTCATCAGCTTCTGTACTTATGGGTGGTCCAATATTTTTTGGTTCTGACCAGCTAGACGACCTATTTTCACGTTCTACATACCATATGTCCATATCTTTAGTATCAGTGCTGTCTTCTGAAACCGGTCGATCAGACACGAAATAAAGTTTTAAGTTATCTGGTGACAAGAAGGGTTCCAAATCTGTAAAGCGACCAGAAAAATCTGCAATTTCAGGGGCTTGCCAAACATTATTTTTTTTTTCGATTTTCATTATAACAGATAGTTCTCTCGCTGGACTCTGAAGTGAAAAATAAGCCTCGGTCTCGTCTGTACTTATCGTAAAATCTCTAACATTTGTAAACTTTGAAAACAGATTTTTGGCAACAGGTTGAATGCTTTCTAATGATGTCTCGGTTTCTAAAGGAGGTGATTGTTTATTTGTTTTACCATTCTCATTACACGAGACTAAAACAAATGCCAGTGAAAAAATAAGTAGGAAATTAAGAAATTTCATAATTGTATAATTAGTCAGTTGTATAAACTTAATAAAATCAAAAATTAAAACTCAAATTTTAACTGTACGCTAACAGACTTATGGTTGGTCTCAATTATCTTACTGTTATTTTTGTCTGTGTTTAAATTAGACAGGGAAATGCCTAAAAGACGTACAGAATTATTGAGCTTATCCTGGTATAACAGATCTTTTGCAGTTTCTAGTATTACAGCACGGTCACTTACGTAATATGGCAATGTTTTGCTTCTGGTTTGTAGTGTAAAATCGCTGTATTTGATTTTAAGTGTAATGGTTTTTCCAGCAATCTTAGTCTTGTCTAAGCGCTTTGCAACTTCTTCTGCAATGTGCTCTAGTTTTTCTAGCATAAAAATTTCCGAAGATAGATTTTCATTGAATGTACGCTCTGCTGCTAAGGATTTTCTGATACGGTTAGGTTTAACCTCACTATGATGTATTCCTCTAACTACTTGGTAATAATATCGCCCTGATTTACCAAAGTTGTCGTCGAGATACTCCATAGATTTAGATTTTAAATCTTTACCTGTAAATATTCCTTTTTGGTACATTTTCTCAGCAGTAACCTTTCCTACGCCGTAAAACTTTCTTATATCTAAATTTTCGAGAAATGCTAAAACATCTTCTGGGTTTACAGTTTTTTGTCCATTAGGCTTATTGTAATCACTTGCAACTTTAGCAATAAACTTATTGATGGAAATTCCGGCAGAGGCGGTTAATCCAACTTCGTCGAAAATCCTTGCTCTAATCTTTTGAGCGATTATTGTAGCACTTGGTAGCCCAAGTTTATTTTCTGTTACATCTAAGTAAGCTTCATCAAGTGAAAGGGGTTCAACCAGATCCGTATAATCAAAGAAGATTTTACGAATACGATTAGAAATTTCTTTATACCGTGGGAAATCAGTTTTTACAAATATGAGCTGAGGACAAAGTTTTTCGGCTAAACGACCAGACATTGCGCTTTTAACGCCAAATTTCCGCGCTTCATAACTGGCTGCACTTATTACGCCTCGATTTCCACCACCACCTACTGCGATAGGTTTACCCTTTAATTCTGGATAATCCATCTGAGCAACCGAAGCATAAAACGCATCCATATCTACATGGATAATTTTTCTAATTGGTAAATCGTTTGGCATGATGTAAATTTAGGCATTATAAGTCTTTAAAAAGTAGCATTTGTGCCAGTAGAAATTGAACGTAAATTTTTAACCATTTCTCATGACTTTAAAAAAGAAGCCTCAATAAGTTATATGATAAAACAAGGCTTTTTAAACCGTGATGCAGAAAGAACCGTTAGAGTAAGAATTAAAAATAATAAAGGGTTTTTAACTATAAAGGGAAAATCTACCACTAATGGCTTAACGCGATACGAGTGGGAAAAAGAGATTTCATTGACAGATGCAGAAGCTCTATTTAAATTGTGCGAAAAAGGGGTTATTAAAAAGCGTCGATTTGAAGTTAATTATGAGAAGCATCTATTTGAGATCGATGAGTTTTTTGAGGATAATGAAGGATTGATACTTGCTGAAGTAGAGTTAAGCTCCGAGGACGAATCTTTTAAAAAGCCACACTGGTTAGGTGAAGAAGTTACTGGCGATGCAAAATATTATAATTCTATGTTGAGTAAAAACCCTTATAAAAACTGGAAATAATGAGAAATTTAGTTCTAATATTTACACTTTTTAGTGTAATAGTTTCATGCAAAGATGAAACCAAAAACACCAAAGATGATGCTAGTGAAGATATAAAGGATGAGATGAATGATAGTCTATCAGTTTCTGAGTTAAAAAGCAACCTTGTAGAGAAGGGATTTCAGGTGTTTGATTATGTAGACGAAAAAACGCAAGACACAGTATTGATGCAACAATACTTCATTGCCTTCTTAAAAAGCGGCCCAATCCGAAATCAAAATGAAGAAGAGGCCAGTAGACTCCAAAATGAGCACTTGGCTCATTTGACTAAAATGTACGAATTAGGGTATGCAGACATCTCTGGACCCTTTGCAGATAATGGTGATATCAGGGGAATAACAATTTATAACGTACCTACTTTTGAAATGGCGGACAGTCTGGCCAAATCTGACCCTATGGTAAGGGCAGGTCGTTTAATTATTGAGACACACCCTTGGTGGGCTGCTAAAGGATATGCGCTTAGGTAAAAAATAAAACGCTCTGAATAGGTACAGAGCGTTTTATTTACATGATTTCAGGTTTTAATTATGCGCCAGGTTTACCGCTCACAATAATAAATTCAGATCTTCTATTCATTTGATGTTCTTCCTCTGTACAGCTATTACCGCACTCTACCTTTGGTTCTGTTTCTCCTTTACCGATAGCTGATATACGAGACTCATCGATTCCTTTTGAAATCACATATTGAATAGTGCTATTGGCTCTGCGCTCTGATAGGCTGTCGTTATACGCATTAGATCCTCTAAAGTCTGTATGTGACGTTGCTTTAATAATCATATCAGGATACTTGTTCATAATTTGAACAAGTTTATCAAGTTCAAAAGCGGCTTGAGCAGTGATGTTAGATTTATCAAAGTCAAAATATATTGGATCTAATTCGATTCGGTCTGCAGCAATAATAGATTCAATAGGATCTAAATAAATTTGTACGTCGATCTCTTCTTCATTGGTTCCACTTACCGTAACTTTTTTATTGTTATAACCTTCCATAGTTACTTGGAGTTCAGAATCCATTTCGCATTCTACTATAAATTCAGCTACGCCCAGTGCATTGGTTGTTTTTGAGACTAGGTTATTTCCATCACTATCTAATAATGAGATTGAAGCACCATTTAATGGCTCTCTGGTTTTATCATCTAATACCGTTGCAGTAATTAAAACGTCACAAAGCGGTTGTAATTTTTTAAATGCATAGATATCATCACTGCCTTGTCCGCCATCTCTATTTGATGAAACAAATCCTTCTTCGGTTTCTTCGTCTATTCTAAAGGCAAAATCATCTCCATTACTACTAATAGGAATACCAACGTTTCTTATAGGAGCCATTCGACCATCAATTTCCTTTGTATAGAAAACATCCATTCCGCCTAATCCAAGATGACCTGTAGATGAAAAATATAAGGTATTATTGCTACTGATGTAAGGGAACATTTCTTGTCCTTCGGTATTTACTTTTTGGCCTAAATTTACGGCTTCACCAACAGTACCATCAGAATTTATAGGTGCTTTATATATATCAAATTTCCCAAAACCTCCTGGCATATTCGACGCAAAGTATAGTGTTTTACCATCAGGACTAACCGAAGGATTTTTTACAGAATAATTCTCGCTATTTAAAGATAAGGCTTCAACCGTATCCCAGTCACTACCAAGCTTTGTCGCTTTATATAAATATAGCTGGCTATAGCGTCTATCGGACAGTGTATCTTTTTCATAGTCCTTTTCAAAATAACTTTCTCTTGAAAAATACATGGTATTTCCATCTGGTGAAAAAGAAACTAGGCCTTCGTGATATTTTGTATTGATTTTATCATTGACAAGGATTGCTGTCTGATAAGAACCATCAGAATTTTTAGTCATTGAATATATATCTAAAAAAGGTTGTTGGTTCCATCCATAGGTTCTTCTACTATCATTTCTGGCAGATGTTATGTACAGTTTCCCATCTTGTAATGTACCTCCAAAATCGGACTGGTTAGAGTTAAAGTCTGCATTTTGCATGTTAAACTTTTTACTCTGTTCTAAGATTTTAGGTAGGTAATTAGGATTTCTTTTATAGGCCCTGGCTCTATCATCCGAAGGGCGCATCGATGCAAAGCGTTCCATTTGCTCATTAGATGCTTCATACTTACCGTTGGCCTTTAGCATTTCAGAATATTTAAAAATGGCCTCAGGTTCAGGGTTGGTCTCAAGTGCTTTTGCATACCAGCGCTCTGCTTCCATTGTATTATAAATGTTGTAATAACTCTCTGCGAGCTGGCTATATATGTAAGGGCTACCTTTACCGTCTTCTACCAATTCTTTATAGCTTTCGGCTGCTTTTACAAATTCATACCGTGCAAACTGTTTGTCTGCTTTTTTTGTGTCATTAGTTTGAGCAGTTAAGCATAAACTACTCATCAAGGTGATAAATAATACTATTTTAAAGTTTTTCATAATTGTGTTTAGCTTAACGGATTAAAAGTATCTAGGTGAACGAGAAACGCGCTTAGGGAAATCAAGATCGAAAAGTAAGAATACCTCGTGCGATGCTGGTGCATAAGCTTTTATATCTGATGAGATAGCATCATATGCATAACCTACTCTAACAGCAGATGTCAAGGCGAAATTAACAAGCCCTGAAAATGAATCATCCAATCTATATGACGCTCCAATTTCAAACTTTTTAAAGAATCTGGCATTTAGATTAACATCAAAAGAAGTTGGTGCATCAAATGCAGATTTCACCATTACCGATGGTTTGAGTTCTGTGTTAGGTGATAAATCAAATACATATCCACCAGTTAAAAAATAGTGTTGTGTTTCTGACCCTATTTTATTTCCATTGGAGTCTAGATGAACGGAAGATAGCATATTTGGCACCGATAAAGACACGTAATACTTATTTGTATAATAAAAGAAACCAGCACCAATATTAGGCGTAACTTCTGTTATATTTTGATTAAAAAACGGATCTGAAGGATCAAGTACCGCAACTGATGCTAAGCCTATATCGTGGAAAGTGGCACCAGCTTTAACTCCAAAAGCTAGTTTATGTTCGCCACCCAAATTTAAGGTATAAGAGACATCTGCGTATACATTAGTTTCTTGTACAGGACCCAACCTATCTGATATTAATGAGAGCCCTAAACCTAAATTGTTGCCAACAGGTGAGTGCCCATAAAAAGTACCAGTTTCCGGATTGCCATCAATACCAGTCCATTGATTTCTATATAGCAAACCAAAAGACAGGTTCTCTTTAGAGCCTGCATAGGCAGGATTGACAATATTGAGATTATACATGTACTGTGTGTACTGTGGGTCTTGTTGTCCGTGCAATTGAATTGCAAAAAGCAGAACCGCTATAATAGAGAGTTTTTTCATTATAATTTTAGTTGATTCAGTTAGTTTATTTATTGATGTACACCCAAGCACTGCGTTTTTTGGCACCACCTTCATATATTATTGTATAAAAATAAGTTCCAACAGGTAGTTCTGTACCATCATTAGTTTGCCCAAACCATTCATCAGTATAGTTGGTCTTGGAATAGACAAGTGTACCATTTCTATTAAAGATCTCCAGTTTAGTGACATTAAAGCTACTTAAGTCAAAGTTGTCGTTTTGTCCTGGTGTGACTCCAGGAGAAATTCCCTCTGGGAAAATACAAGATTCCAACTCTTCAACAAATACGGTTATAGAATTAGAACATCCCGAATCGTTAAAGGTAATTTCTGCAGTATAGTCACCCTCTAAAAGAACTGTGTCTAAAGTTAAGCCACTAGCTCCTGCAATTAGGTCTCCGTCTAAATACCAATTAACACTAACTTCAGATTCATTAAAGTTTGAAGGGCTAATGCCAATTTGAATTGGAACTGTAGCATTTGGACATACGACATAATCAAATTCTGAATCAAATGTTCCTAATGGCACTTCATTAACTACTAAATTAAATGAAGTGGTATCATAACATAGCGCCGTATTATCTTCTGCTCTAATAAAAATTGTTTCTCCACTGCTGGTGTATGGGCTAATTAAAGCATTTGCACCTGCATCTGCATCTGCCTGTGAGGTGTGATACGTTACAGTTACATTAGCATCGGTTGTAACCTCACTGCTAATAGATTCTAAATCGAATTCTGTAGAACCATCAACCGATCCATCACTATCATCGCAGACAATAAAATCCATAGGCTGGTTTATATCTGGTCTCGGGTTTACAGCCAATTCTAAATCTGCGAGTTGGCGACATCCTAAGAAATTATCGTTGGCAGCATCTGTATCTTCCACTCTCATAATTAAAGTTTCACCAGAAGAATTATAAGGGGAGCTAACAGCATTTATTGCTTGATTTGCATCTGCCGTATTGGTATAATAGGTTACAGTAAAATCGGCACCGAAACCAAGGGTGTCAGAAAAAGCATCTAAATCAAAATCTTCAGTTCCGTCTGCTTCTGGTCCATCACAAACCGTAAAGTTTTGAGGGTCTACAGATCCTACATCCTGATACAGATTCACTATAACTATTTGTGAAAAGGCTTCTGCACCACACTGTTCATCAAATGCTTGTACCTGATAATTGTCAGATTCTGTAACTACAAGGGATGAAGAAGTTTCACCATCTATCACAAAACCATCTCTATACCACACATAAGAGTCTGCAAATGGTGAGTCTGTTTCAATAGTGACAAAATCAAATCCACAAACCGAAACTTCATCAGTTTCATTAGGATCATTTGTGTCATCTATTACAACTTCATTACTTACAAGCTGCGCAGTAATTTCTGCCTCAATTGTTCCATTATCTGTTCCTCCAGCATTCGTTTGTTCAATTGTAATCGTTCCAGGATTACCATTAAAGTTTGTAACCAGAAGCATATATATTTCTCCTGCCATAGCATTATCTATACTTAAGTTTTCTACTGAAGCTGCAGAATAACTACAGTCTACAATATTTCCGAAAGGATAAAAACCGGTATCTGGGTTATTAGAGAATGGACATGAAGGACAATCTTCAAAAGCAATATCTGTACAGGCTTGTTCCACTGAAGTAAACGGTCCCCAAATAACAAAGTCAACGTCAAGTCCATTGCCATTATCATCAAATTGATTAATCTCAATTTCTATTGGTCCAGAGTCTCCAATCTGAATTATATTCCAAACTGGATTTGGCGCCGAACCCAAACATGCTAAATCATTAGGGTCTGGTATACCAATTATGTTTGGAGTAGAAAGTGCGCCGCCTACAGAACAAAAGTTCTCTGCATTCTCACAAATGATGTTTGAAGGTGCTTCTCTAATACATAAATCGAATGTAGAGGTTTCATCATTGTCACTTCCTCCACTAAAAATTCTAATGTAATAAGTGTCGCCTACCACGAGTTGTGGTGTAACACTTGCATCGTCATTAGAACAATAAAGTTCTGTTAATGTACCACAACTCCCTTCGTAAACAGCGTGATCTATATTAAAGGTACCGCCAGAAATATTTAATATCGAAATAATTTGTACTTCGTTCAAGGCCGTAAATTCAAACCAAACATCATCACCCGTATTTCCTGTACAACTACCGTTTGGTACACCAGATGGCGTTGCCGCTAGAATTGTACCTGGTGTTGTAGCGTCACAAGCAGGACCATCATTAACAACCGCAACGGTAGCTCCATCACAATTATCATTGTCTGGTGGACATGCTAGTAATTGAATAGGTTGGCTGTTCACGACACAGTTGACGTCTTGATCATTATTTACAGAAACAATAACATCAACCAAAAATGGAAAAGGCCCAATTTGATAAGTCCCTGTTGCTGATACAGGTGTCGTGTCTGCATTAATATTGTTAGAAATGGTTAGGGAAGTAGCATCACCTAATGAAGCAATATCTACGTCTATTAAAAACTGTTCACCATTATCACAATCGTCCACCACCTGGAAAGATGCTTGCGGATTAATACAGGTTGCACATGATACGGTATAATTTATTCCAGCCGATAAAGAAGCGCTTCCACTTCCACAGCTCACTGAACCATCAGAGTTTATGTAAAATGAAATCGTATCTCCAGTAGACTGAAAAGAAAGGCCGCCAATATCTCCGGCATTTCCGTAATTGTCATCTTCCGGAGCGTAGCCCGGAAATGGTGTGCCGTCCGAATCCATAACTACTAGCTCGTCCCAGTTGTTTTCAACATTACCAGAGTTAAATACCAGATTTAATGGAGTCCCATCATTACTCGTAAACGTAAAGATGAAAGGATTTGTAGCACCTCCATTCTCGTAACAATAATCTTGTGTTAGAGGACCACCACTAGTACAATCTAAAGTAAAGTTAGATTGTGGCGTTGTCGTAAAGGTAAAAGGGCCTGAAAAGTTAGAAGTCTCAGTGGCACAATTAGCCTGTACATAAAAATCGTAAGATGTATTCTGTGCTAATCCTGTTAGGTTATAAGGATTTGTTGTGACATTATTAATAGTTGTACCTGTGCCTTGTGTAAAACCTTCTGGACCCCATTCGATATTCCAAGACGTGGCTATTCCGTTTTCTGTCCAGCTCAAATCCGCTGAGTTTTCTGTAATATTTACAGCATCTAAATCAATTGGGAATGGGCATGACGGTCCTTCTTCAATACAAATATCTGCTGTTCCTGAGGCCGTGTCTCTCCATACAACAGCAACATACGTGTTACCTGGTACTAAACCGCCAATTATTCCAGAATTATCGCCAGCATCGAATGTATTGTTAGTACAGTCCGATACTGCTGTGCCTCCACAAGAGTCATAAACTTCTAATCCAATATTATCAGCAGCGCCATCGAAATAGATCACCACCGAGCCTATTGCAGGTGCTGTAAAACTCATAAAGTAGCCAAAATTTCCAAACGCATCACAAGATGGGTTTTCGTCATTAGCATCGATATCTCCACCATTTGCAAAATTAAATGTGATAGCGTTAGAGCCGTCACAAAGGGTCTCTACAGTCATTGGGAAAGCGTTAGCACAAGTTTCACCTGGTGTTGACGTAATAAAATTTGAAGGGCCAGCAAGTGTTGAGCTAGACGATGCACAATTTGTTAAAACATAAAAATCATAGGAGGTGCCAGCAGACAAACCAGTAAGTGGGTAGTTTGTGGTGGTAAGACCGCTAACAGTAGTTCCAGTTCCAGGTGTAAACCCATCTGGACCCCATTCTAAATCCCAAGAAACTCCCGTTCCGGCCAGATCGGTCCAGGACAGATCGGCTGAAGTTTCTGTAAGATTATTTGCAGTTAATGAGGATGCTGGAAAACACTCAGGTGTCTCAGTAACATTAACAGTAAAGTCTGCAGTGACACCAAATGAGCCATTAAAACATGGGTCTGGAGGGTCTTGACCAAAATCGGCAGAACCCATTCTCATATTATAAACTCCCAGTGGTACATTTGGCATCACGAAGGAAGCATCAAAAGTTGTTGGGTTAGCATTTGTGGTTTCTCCTTGAAAAACGAGTTCAGTGGCATTATCATAAACTAAATCGTTATTAAAATCTATCCAAACATTTACATCGTAGGTATACCCAGTTGCAAATGTAATTTGAAAATTAGCCGTAACACTCGAAGCTAGATCTACAGTTGGTGAAGTGAAATCTTCGTAGACAACATCGCCTGCAGATGTAAAAGTTTCAGAACCTAAAATAGCTTCTGTAATACCTTGACCGTCATTTGAAGACGGTGTGGATTCACAATAACCCGTATAAAAACTAAAAGGTCCTACCCATTCACTAACACCGTTACCACCACAGTCTGCTTGATAATACACAAAATAATCTGTAAATGCAGATAATCCCGTAAGAGATACAGAAGGTGTAGTTGTTACATTTAAAGAAGCTTCCGCCTCACTATTACCTGGTGTAAAATCTACACCACTATTATATTCAACATTCCAAACAGTTTCACTATCTCCAGCACTCCAGTTTAAATCGACAGAAGTGGTCGTCAGATTTGTGGTGCTCATACCAAAAGGACCTACACAGGTCGGTGATTCAAATAATGTCACCACTAAATTAGACCAATCTGCATTAGATCCACCAAAACTCTGATTAAGAACCAGATCTATATAGCCATCTACAGTTGGATCGTAAATACCTGCTAAATCACCCTCGAAAGTCAGAGTCGTTGCGTTAGCATTGGAGGCTCCACCCGTTGTCGGTGGGTCAATGGTTACAGAACCAGCGGTTGTCGTAAATGTTAGATCGGCTTCGTTAGACCAAGGATTTCCTCCGCCAGCGGCCCAGTCTACAGACACAGAAAACGAATCGTATGATCCTGTTGATGACGCCGTAACACCTTCAGTGTTGCCAGCATCATTAAGGTTTATAGTTACAGGTGTGCCAGCAGCAACATTTGTTGGTCCCACAATAGGGTCAAATACGTACTGAGCATTAGCGGTTAAAACAAAACCCAGCATAAAAATAATGAGAGTAGTCTTTTTCATTAGTAATCTGTTTGTTAGTAAATATGAAAAACTGCAAGTAATCTGTTGATTAAATACAGTTCAAAATATTAATTATTAGTTAGTTAGTACAAGAGGTACTTTTTATGAGAAGTTTGCTTACCTATTTCCCATAATCTAATATAGAAAAAAAGACTATGAGCAAGATGTTAACATTGCTATAATAGACTAAATGCTTTATTTGCCGATAAAGAGTAAAACTGTAAATTTATGCTAGGATTGCTTCAATTGTATGTAAACAGGAAAGTGGTCACTATATCCACCTTTGTATTTTTTACCAACATAAGTTCTAAAGGGCTGACCTTTATATTTTCCATGATACTGCGTTAAGAATTTATTATTAAATACATCTGCATTTTGTAAGGTGAGCGTATTTTCAGGATCAAAAAAATTTGTTGAAATTAAAATTTGGTCGAACTGATTCCATTTGAAATTATGGTTAAGACTACCTTCATCTTTATTCCAGACCGTCTTAAATGGATTATAAAGATTCCCTTCCTTAGTCAGGTGTAGCAGACTCTTACTGTCGGGATTATCGTTGAAATCGCCCATAACAACAATTTTTGCCTTTGGGGTTTCAACTTTGATGCCTTGTATAATTTCTATAGCTTTAGTTGCAGCAGCCATACGCTTGTATAGCGTTTCATCTTCACCTTCTCTTCTGGACGACCAGTGGTTTATCAAAATGTATAGGGTTTCATGGTTTAATTTTCCTTTAACCACCAAGATGTCTCTTGTAAAGTCTCGTAGTCCTAAATCGTTTTGAAGGTAGACTGAATATACTTCTGAATATTCAACTTGGAAACTATCACTTTTATAAAGTAAGGCAACATCAATGCCGCGTTCATCCGAAGAATCGTAGTGAATAAAACTGTAGTCTTCTGCTTTAAGCGTTGAAATGTTTATTAAATCTTCTATGACATTTTTGTTTTCAACCTCTGCTAAACCTACAATAATAGGCGCTGAAATAGCCTTTTCATCACCTATCTGTGATATGACACTCCCCAGCTTTCTTAGCTTATTTTGATAACGCTTTATAGTCCAGCGCTTAGCAGAAGTAGGTAAAAAATCATCATCATTAGTTTTTGGATCGTTCTCAATATCAAATAAATTTTCAATATTATAAAATGCCAGCGTATAAGTATGAGAGGAATTAGTCATAGGATTAAATATAGGTTTTTTAAAGCGCATTTAGAATGCTATTTTTGTACTTTAGTTTACTTATGATAGAAAAAAAAGATATCGCTTTAGAGAAAACTGTTTTAATAGGTGTTATAACACAAGAACAGGACGAAGAAAAATCGAAAGAGTATTTAGATGAGTTAGAATTTTTAACCTATACTGCAGGCGGTGAGGTTGTAAAACGCTTTACTCAAAAAATGACCATGCCTAATCCGAAGACTTTTATTGGTACGGGAAAAATGGAGGAAGTTATGGATTTTGTCAAGGAAAACGACATTGGTACTGTAATATTTGATGATGAGTTGTCACCCGCTCAGGAGCGAAACATTAGTAAAATACTGAATTGTAAAATTTTAGACAGAACAAATCTCATTCTCGATATTTTTGCCCAGCGTGCACAAACTAGTTATGCCAGAACACAAGTAGAATTAGCTCAATGTGAGTATTTATTACCTAGACTTAAAGGAATGTGGACACACCTTGAACGTCAAAAGGGTGGAATAGGTATGCGTGGACCAGGTGAAACCGAAATAGAAACTGATAGACGTATCGTAAGAGATAAAATAGCCTTACTAAAAGCCAAAATTAAAACCATTGATAAGCAAATGGCCGTTCAACGCGGGAATCGGGGAAAAATGGTAAGAGTAGCACTTGTAGGTTATACAAATGTTGGTAAATCTACCTTAATGAATGTGATTAGTAAAAGCGAAGTTTTTGCCGAGAATAAATTGTTTGCGACCTTGGATACTACGGTAAGAAAAGTAGTTATCGGGAACTTACCATTTTTGGTAAGTGACACTGTAGGATTTATTAGAAAGTTGCCAACACAATTAGTAGAATCTTTTAAGAGCACCTTAGACGAGGTGAGAGAGGCCGATTTGTTGCTACATGTTGTTGATATTTCGCATTCAAATTTTGAAGAACATATAGACTCAGTAAACCAAATTTTAGACGAAATTGATAGCAAGGACAAACCAACTATAATGGTCTTTAATAAAATAGATGCTTATGAGGCTGAACCCTTCGATGAAGAGGATATTGCAACTGAAAGAACAAAAGCAAACTATAGTATTAAAGAATGGAAAAAAACCTGGATGTCTAGGCTCGGCGATAATGCCTTATTTATTTCAGCTTTAAATAAAGAAAACTTAGACGAATTTAGAAAAAGAGTTTACAAAGAGGTGCGAGAAATTCATGTCACACGCTTTCCATACAATCACTTTTTATATCCAGATGTTGAGGATATAGACTAGACGTAAAGTTCGTTATGAAATTCACCGTAAGACACGTAAAGCGACTAATTGCTAAAGCACATTACCAAACACGAAAAAGATGGATAAAATGGCCTTTAATATTAGTTTGTTTGGGCGTCCTCTGTTTAACGGCACTATATGTTAGTGTATACCTAGGTGCTTTTGGGCATTTGCCAAATAAAGCAGAATTGCGTTCTATAAAACAGGAACAATCTACTCAGATATTAGATAAGGATGGTGTGCTCATTGGGAAATATTATATCTATGATAGGCAGCCATTAAAATTTCAGGACTTCCCTAAACACCTTTTAGAAGCGCTCGTTGCCACAGAAGATATTCGTTTTTATGAGCATGAAGGTATTGATAATACGAGCTTATTGCGTGTATTTTTTAAGTCGGTTTTATTACAAGATGATGCAGCTGGCGGCGGAAGCACCATAACCTTACAATTAGCCAAAAATTTATTTGGAAGAGATAATTACCCCATTTTTGGTATAGTCGTAAATAAGTTTAAAGAATCGGTCATTGCAAAACGACTAGAGGATATATATTCAAAAGAGGAAATACTCACCCTTTATTTAAATACGGTTCCTTTTTCCGATAACACTTACGGAATTGAAAGTGCATCGCGCAAGTTCTTTAATAAATCAGCCAAAGAACTTACAATTAATGAGGCCGCTACATTAGTAGGAACCTTAAAAGCTAACCATTATTATAACCCTAGAATTAATACAGAACGCTGCCAGCAGCGAAGAAATGTGGTTTTAAACCAAATGCAAAAATATGGGTATTTAAACCAGGATTCATTAAACATATATAGATCTGAACCTGTAAAATTAAACTATAGGTCCTTTAGTCATGATGTTGGTCTTGCTCCCTATTTTAGAGCTGAGGTTAAGCGAGAACTGGCAAAAATATTGGACTCCATTCCATCGCCTTTAGGACGACCTTATAATCTGTATAAAGATGGATTAATAGTACATACCACCTTAGATGCGAAAATGCAAAACTATGCTGAAGAAGCCATGAAAGAGCATCTATCTAAACTTCAGGCTAGTTTCGAAAAATCTTATGGTAAGCAATCTCCATGGATAAACAATAGGTCTCTGATAGATGCTGCAGTAAAAAACACAGGACGCTATAAAAATTTAAAACGTCAGGGACTGACAGATCAGCAAATAGAAGATAGCTTAAACGTAAAACGTAAAATTGAGCTTTTTAGATGGGAGGGCGATACCGTCAAAACTATTTCTGTCATTGATAGTATAAAGCATTTTACCAAATTTTTAAATACAGGTATGATTGCGATAGAACCTACAACGGGTAAGGTGCGCACATATGTTGGAGGTATTGATTTTAGATATTTTAAGTACGACCACGTTTCTCAGAGTGAGCGTCAGGTAGGATCCACATTTAAACCGTTTGTTTATACGGCAGCTATTGATTCAGGTATGGAGCCTTGCACGTACTATCCAGTTTCAGAAATAACCTATACAAATTATAATAACTGGACACCAAAAAACTCTGGTGGAATTGAAGCAGACTCCCTGTCTAAATATTCATTGAAGCTGGCCTTAAGTCAATCCGTAAATACTATTGCTGTCAAAGTTCTAAATGATATAGGAATTTCAAGTGTCATTAGTATGGCAGAGCGTATGGGGATTTCTACCAAATTACCCAAGGAACCTTCTATAGCTTTGGGTACTGCCGCAATAAAATTAAAGGATATAGCAGGAGCTTTTGCGACTTATACGAATGAGAGTAAATGGGTAAAACCTTACTATATCACTAAAATAGAAGATAGGTATGGTAACGTATTATGTGAGTTTGAACCCACTGTAGCAAAGAAAAAAGCGTTTAAGAACTATACGAGACAAGTCTTGCTGGAAATGATGAAAGAAACCGTTAATAGTGGTACAGCCTCAAGACTTAGAAGTACATATGGTTTAACAAATGCTATGGCAGGTAAAACAGGTACAACCCAAGATAATAAGGACGGCTGGTTTATAGGTATTACTCCCAATCTTACAACTGTAACTTGGGTAGGTAATGATAATCATAGTATAGGCTTTAGAACAACCTCATTGGGTCAAGGCGCCAACACAGCATTACCAATTTTTGCAAAATTTTATCAAAAGCTTAATAACGATTCAAGCTTTGACGTTCTTACGAAATCGAAGTTTGAATACCCATGGAAACAGGTTATTGAAGATTTAGACTGTGAGCCAGTAAAGGCTGAAAATTTCTTCGAGAGATTATTTAAAAGAAAAAAAGAAAGAAATAGTTTTAAATAAGAAAAGCCTGTCAATAATTTAATGACAGGCTTTTTTTGATATTCTCAATGCTATGTTCTAGAAGGCATAGCTTAAACCAATTGTGTAATAGGTTTGTAATTTATTATCGACATCGTCAAACCCTGTAGCTGTTGGTGGTGATTGAGCTAAAGCATAACTAAGCGCTTCCTGCTTATTGCTTCTTAGCGCAAAATCAAACCCAACACCAATCATTTTCCATAAAGTATAGCTAAATGAGTTTGTCCAAGTAAAATTAGAAAGATCACTAGACTTATAACTCTGGAATGTAGAGAAATTAGACTTAAAGGCAATTGCACCGATTTGTCTTGTATAGTCAGCTACAATTTTTGCTCCAGCAGAAGATTCGAAGACAGCATCATTATCTGCAAAAACAAAATTATAGTTTAATGGGTGAATTACTACTATTAAATTATCTGTTGGCGTCCAGGTACCACCTACACCAACATCTAAATAACCCGGATCATTAAAATTATTTAGAATTGTTGTTCTGTATTCCATCAATCCAGAAACAGCCCATTTATCGCTTAGTCTTTGACCATAAAGCGATGATAAATTGAAGACGTCTGTTGTTGGCTTAAAACTATCATCATCAGTCGAAATATCTTCATTGTCAAACTTTACCCATGCTAAGTTAGCAGTAAGAGAATTTCTCCAAAAATAGCTGTCTTCAATTTTATTTGCAAAGGCATTAAAATTTATTCCAATATTACCAGAACTGTTGTTTGGCGTACCTTGTGCGTACCAGTTATTAAAATTAGATAAGCTACCACCAATAACTCCAAATGCTCCAGTTCTCCATCCTGGCAAGGCATCGATTTGAGCCTGTATAGCATCAGCTTCACTTTGAAACTTGTCTGCTTCTGCCTGTTTTTCAGCTTTTTGTGTTTGTAATTCCTCTTTTGTCTGGGCGTAACCAAAGGTAATTGCAAACATAAATAATGTAGGTAGAATGAATTTTTTAATCATAACTTAATGGTTTTAAAATAGTTATTATTCAATTACAAATATAGGACAATTCGTTTTTTTTAAATTATCCTTTTTGTGTCTATTACTATTAAGACCTTAATTATAAAATAAAGTCACATTTATTTTTTTTGCTTATAAAGCGGTACGGATGAACAAGCTTCGCCAAACATGATCGATTTAGCTACAGGTTTTAATTTTTGAGAAAGTAAAACCAAAGCATTGGCTGGTACAGGCTTATTTGCACACCCTTTAATTATTACCGGTAGACCTTTATAGGCAGAAAGGTCTAGATTATTAATAATGGAGGTATATAAAATAGTCTCCAGATTATCTAACGTGCCAATGACCACTAGTTTGGCATGATCTTCTAATTGAAGTGATATTAACATATAAGCCCAATCCGGGACAATAGCGTCTGTAGAACATTGTAAGGCAACATAACAATCTCGGTACTCTGTCCAGTCGTGTTGTGCTATATACGATCTAAAATCTTTTTCTCTTAACACCAACCCTTCCAGTAACCAGTCTTTTATATCAAAGACGACCCGTTTTCCGTTTGGGTAATAATCTTCTAGATCAATCACTTTGAGTTTGCTATTAGCAACTCTATTTATAATTTCTTGAGCCATCTTTATAACATTCCTAACTCTAACTTTGCCTCTTCACTCATTAAATCTTGAGACCAAGGCGGGTCGAATGTAATTTCTACTTCCGCATCCTTAACCTCATTTATGGATTTTACTTTTTCTTCAACTTCAAGAGGTAATGTTTCGGCTACAGGACAATTCGGTGTTGTTAATGTCATTAAGATCTTAACATCGTAATCTTCATTAACCATTACGTCATATATTAAACCTAATTCGTATATATCTACAGGGATCTCCGGATCAAAGATTGTTTTTAATACTCTTACAATCTTATCTCCTAATACATTGGTGTCTATTGTTGTTTCGCTCATCTTAATTCAATTGTGTTTGATATGCTATAGCATATAATTTTAGTTGTTTTATCATGCTCACTAAACCATTAGCCCGTGTCGGTGATAAATGCTCTTTTAGACCTATTTTATCTATAAAATCTGTATTTGCCTCAATGATATCTTTAGGGTGCTGATTAGAAAACACTCTAATTAATATAGCAATTATACCTTTAGTAATTACAGCATCACTATCTGCCGTAAAATTAACCTTCTCATTATCCATATCTGCATGTACCCATACCTTACTTTGGCATCCTTTTATAATGTGATCTTCAGTTTTAAATTGTTCGTCAATTAAAGGCAATGTTTTTCCCAGATCGATCATATATTGATAGCGTTCTTCCCAATCTTCGAACATGGCGAACTCATCTATAATTTCATTTTGAATTTCTTCAATAGTCATAGTCTTCTTCTTTTTAGCAAAATTACAAAATAGCTAGTGTTTTATTACGCTTTCCTTTATGGATAACACTTTATTAACTAAAGCTTCGATTTCTTGAGGAGGGTAACCGTGATCAAAAGAGGAGGACGTAGCAATGACATCACCTGTTCTTATAGTTAAAGTAGCATGTGCAGCGCCATCGTAGAGTCTTTTCTCTGTTGGTGCTTTTAACCTGTCTATTTTCGATAAATTGATGCGTTGAATCATTTTTTCGATACTATTCCAATCGGTTTCGCTACAAGAATAGTTATTAAATTCTTTAAGGTCCCTATCTGTTGAAATAGTTACTTTTGGACCTGTAATCTCAACGTATTCAAACGTATTTCGGCTAATCGCTTTATAAGTAACACTTGAGGTGTAATAATAGTCTTCAACATTTTTTTGTTTAGCTGCAACGTCTTTTTCTTCTGCTATCAGTAAATCTGATGTGCTATTAGAAAAAACGAGTTTGTTATTTTTAATTTGTAAGGTGTTGATTTGATCTAATGCTGAGAGTAGGTGGCGTTCTATTGTATTAATTTTTTCTTGACAGAATTTTTTTGAAGTGGCTATATTTTGAAAAGTTATGGTGTTTTTTTCTAAAGCGTAGTTGCCAAAAAAAGTATTACACCCTGCAAAACCTGAAACCCTGTTAGATGCTGTTTCGAACGTAATTGATAGATCATTAGGAAGTGATGTGTTAGGCCCAATCTGTTTAATACTGTAAGTTCCTAAGAGTGATTCTTGATTTATTTCTTTAGACGTGACACTTTCCTTTGCAGAGCTGCACGATTCTGTAATCATAAAAACAAAGAATAGACTTAAAAAGAATTTCATAATTAATACTTTTTTATAAACTAAGTTACATTATTAATGCCAAAGCTTAAGACAGCATTAATACAGCTTTTTTAAGTGCAGAAATAAATGTATCTATTTCTTCTTTAGTATTATAAAACATGAATGAAGCTCTAATAGTCCCAGGAATCTGGTAAAAATCCATAATGGGCTGAGCGCAATGATGACCTGTTCTTACCGCTATTCCCATTTTGTCTAAAATAGTACCGATGTCGTAAGGATGAATGTTGCCTACATTAAAAGAAATCACCGATGTTTTTTCTTTAGCGGTTCCGTAAATTTTTAAGCCTTCAATTTTAAGCAGTTCGTTTGTACCATATTCTAGAAGCTCATTTTCGTATTGAGTAATAGCATCAAAGCCAATAGAATTCATATAATCGAGTGCAGCACCAAAGGCAATACCTCCACAAATATTTGGAGTACCCGCTTCAAACTTGTGTGGTAAATCTGCGTAAGTTGTTTTGTCGAAGGTAACCTCAGCAATCATTTCTCCTCCGCCTTGATAAGGTGGTAATTTATTTAGCCATTCTTCTTTTCCGTACAACATACCTACACCTGTCGGTCCACATATTTTGTGCGCAGAGCAGACGTAAAAGTCAACATTGAGCCCTTGCAGATCTGGTTTTATATGAGGGCAGGATTGAGCGCCATCAACCAAAACTGCAGCTCCAACTTCATGTGCTTTTTCTATAATAGATTCTATAGGATTTATAGTTCCTAAAGCATTAGAGATATGATTAACAAAAACGAGTTTTGTGTTATCGTTTAATAATGAATCAAATTCGGAAAGGATTAACTCTCCGTTCTCATTCATTGGTAGCACTTTTAAAGTAGCACCTGTACGCTCACATAACATTTGCCATGGTACGATGTTACTATGGTGTTCTAAGGCAGAAACGATAATTTCATCTCCCTTCTTTAATAAAGACGAAAAACCGCTGGCTACTAAATTAATACCATGCGTAGTGCCTGATGTAAAGATTATCTCGTAAGGATGCTTCGCATTAAAATGTTGCTGTATTTTAAGTCGCGATTGCTCATAAGCATCAGTAGCCTCTTGGCTTAAACGGTGTACACCTCTATGAATATTAGCGTTGTAATTACTGTAATAATCTACAATAACATCTATAACCTGTTGAGGGGTTTGTGAGGTCGCAGCATTGTCAAAATACACAAGTGGCTTACCGTTAACCTTTCGGTTAAGAATAGGGAAGTCCTTTCTTATAGATTCAACATCTAACATCATATGTTTTTCTGCTACGCTCATCATTAATTAGAGTTCAAAGCCAATATTTACACCAAGTTTATTGGCAATAATTTTAGTAATTCTGTTTTTAATTTCAGGAATCTTTACGGAGTCTAACACGTTATTACTAAATGCAAACATCAGTAAAGCCCTGGCTTCTTTTTCCGGAATACCTCTAGAACGCAGGTAAAACATTGCGCTTTCATCTAACTGTCCAATGGTACAACCATGAGAACATTTTACATCATCTGCAAAAATTTCGAGTTGAGGTTTAGTATTGATGCTGGCTTTGTCGCTAACCAAGATATTGTTGTTGGCCTGAAATGCGTTTGTTTTTTGAGCTTCTTTCTCAACCACTACTTTACCATTAAACACTCCTGTTGCTCTATCTCCAAATATACCTTTGTAATCCTGATGACTTTCGCAATTGGGTTCGATGTGGTGCACTAAGGTGTTATGATCTACATGTTGCTTATCTCCAATTATAGTGATGCCTTTCATGGTAGAATCAATACGCTCACCATTTTGATAAAAGTTAAGATTATTTCTTATTAATTTCCCACCAAAAGAGAAGGTATGTACTTTAGCTAAGCTCTCTTGTTTTTGATTTACATAGGTATTATCAATTAAAGTAGCACTTTGCCTGTCGTTCTGAATTTTATAATAATCTACTATGGCGCGTTTATTGGCAAAAATTTCTGTGACACTATTGGTTAATACCGGATTATCCGTTAAGCTTTGATGACGCTCAATAATTTGCACGTGAGAATTCTCATCTACAACCACAAGATTTCTAGGCTGAAGCATTAAAGCGGCTTCATTACCCGTAGAAAAATGAATGATCTGTATAGGCTTTTCTACCAGTTTATTCTTTGGAATATGGATATAGGCACCTTCTGCAGAAAAAGCTGTGTTTAGTGCCGATAAACTTTCATTTGGCGCAATTTTATTAAAATAATTCTCAATAATAAGGCGGTACTTCGGTTTTGCTAATGCCGAAGACATTAAACAAACATCTATGCCGTCGTGTGTAGTTTGAGATAAGTGTGAAGCGTACTTCCCATCGATAAAAATGATTTTGTAAGCATCAATATCGTGGATAAAATACTTTTTAACATCCTTAAATTCTATATCGTTATCTAACTTCGGAAACACGCTATAATCGTGCTTTAAAACAGCATTGAGTGACGTGTATTTCCAAGCCTCTTGTTTTTTAGTCGGAAAACCTTGAGTTTCAAATGTCTTTATTGCTTCTGTTCGTATATCATGTATAGGTGAGTGCACATCTACTGTGTCCTCAAAAGCCATAAATGATGATACTAATTTTTCTTTTAAATCCATATTTCTGTCATTTCTGCGATGGCAGGAAATTTTTAAATTTTACTTTTAGCACAAGGTGGATTCCTGCCTACGCAGGAATTTCAAGCTTCGCTAATTAGGCGCCAACCTCTTCTTTAATCCAGTCGTAACCTTTAGCCTCTAACTCATGTGCTAATTCTTTGGTGCCAGACTTCACGATTTTACCGTTGTGCAATACGTGTACGTAATCTGGTACAATGTGATCTAATAAGCGCTGATAGTGTGTAATTACAATGACAGCATTGTCTTTAGATTTTAATTTGTTAACACCATTAGCTACAATACGAAGCGCATCGATATCTAAACCAGAATCCGTTTCGTCAAGGATCGCTAATTTTGGCTCCAACATAGCCATTTGAAAAATTTCATTTCGTTTTTTCTCACCACCAGAAAACCCTTCATTTATAGAACGCGATAAAAATTTACGATCTATTTCTAAAAGCTCAGATTTCTCTCGGATCATCTTAAGCATTTCGTTAGCAGGCATGTCTTCTAATCCTTTAGCCTTACGCGTTTCATTTATGGCAGTTTTCATAAAGTTAGTAACACTAACTCCAGGAATTTCAACTGGGTACTGAAACGATAAAAACACACCTTTATGCGCTCGCTCTTCTGCGGCTAATTCTTCAATATCCTCTCCATCTAGTAGGATATTACCTTTTGTAACTTCATACTCTTCTTTACCTGCAATCACTGATGCTAAAGTACTTTTCCCAGAACCATTTGGTCCCATTATAGCATGGACTTCGCCTGCTTTTACTTCTAGGTTAATTCCTTTTAAAATACTTTTGTCCTCAACACTTGCATGCAAGTTATTTATCTTCAACATAATCTTAATTTGCTAATTTTATAACGTCCTTTTTATCTGGATTTGGTGTTTCCACCTTTAATATTTCTTTTATTTCAACTCTGTATTGCCAGCCTTCTTCATTTTCAGGCTTTTCGAATTTTTTAACTCGAACGGTTACTGGTACCATATCGGTAGCTTCAGTTTTAAACGCTTTTACCTTTTCGTTCAATAGATGCATTTTATCATCAACGACCACACCATAGATTTCGTTTGGTGTTTGAAAAACAGCAGCATCTGCATAATAAACAAACTCACCACGCATCGTAATTAAACCATCGTTTTGGTTGTAAGATTTTGAGCGATTTTCCTCTAGATCTGCATCGTTTGTAGCGTCATTTTTACAACTTAATATAGCCAAGCTCAAAATGAAGACTAAATAAAAATGTTTCATTTTAAAATCCATTATCCAACACTTCCTTCTAAACTAATTTCTAATAGTTTTTGCGCTTCGACAGCAAACTCCATTGGAAGTTTGTTTAATACGTCTTTACTAAATCCATTTACGATTAAGGCGATGGCCTTTTCGGTATCTATACCACGTTGATTACAATAGAAAATTTGGTCTTCACCAATCTTACTCGTTGTCGCTTCGTGTTCTATCTGTGCTGTTTTATTCTTAGCTTCGATGTAAGGGAAGGTATGTGCACCACATTCATTACCCATTAGTAAGCTATCGCACTGCGAAAAATTTCGTGCGTTTTCTGCTCTACTATTGATCTGTACTAGTCCACGGTAAGAATTTTGTGATTTACCTGCAGAAATACCTTTGGATATAATTGTTGATTTTGTGTTTTTACCTAGGTGTACCATTTTGGTTCCGGTATCTGCCTGCTGGTAATTATTGGTAACGGCAATAGAATAAAACTCACCTACGGAGTTATCGCCTTTTAGGATACAAGAAGGATATTTCCAGGTCACTGCAGATCCAGTTTCTACTTGTGTCCACGAGATTTTTGCATTTTTCTCACAAATCCCTCTTTTAGTAACAAAGTTAAAGACACCACCCTTTCCTTCTGCGTTTCCTGGATACCAGTTTTGTACCGTAGAGTATTTTATTTCGGCATCTTCTAAGGCAATTAATTCTACCACTGCGGCGTGTAATTGATTTTCGTCGCGACTTGGCGCTGTACAGCCTTCAAGATAACTTACGTAACTCCCTTCATCTGCAATCACCAAGGTTCTTTCAAATTGACCGGTTCCTGCTTGATTTATTCTAAAATAGGTCGATAATTCCATAGGACAGCGTACGCCTTTAGGAATGTAGCAAAAACTTCCATCACTAAATACGGCAGAATTCAACGCAGCATAAAAATTATCTTTCTGTGGTACAACCGTGCCAATATATTTTTTTACCAGCTCTGGATGCTCCTTTATAGCCTCAGAGATACTCATAAAAATGATACCCTTTTCTGCTAAGGTCTTTTTAAATGTAGTAGCCACCGAGACCGAATCTACAACCACATCCATAGCAACACCTGCCAACTTTTTTTGCTCGTCTAAAGAAATTCCTAGTTTTTCAAACGTTGCTAGAAGTTCAGGATCCACCTCGTCGATACTGTCGTATTTGGGCTTGCTATTTGGTGCAGAATAATAAGAAATCGCTTGAAAATCTGGTTTTTGATACTGTACGTTTGCCCAATCTGGCTCCGTCATTTCTTTCCAAACTTTAAAGGCTTCTAAACGCCACTCCGTCATCCAGTCTGGCTCTTCCTTTTTCTTTGAAATTGCCTTTACTATATCTTCGTTTAGACCAACGGGAAATGTTTCAGACTCGATGTCTGTGTAAAAACCATATTCGTACTCTTTGGTTTTTAACTCTTCCCTTAAATCGTCTTCTGTATATTTACTCATGCGTGTTTATTAAAGTGAAAAAGATTCTCCGCAACCACAGGTGCGGTTAGCATTAGGATTATTGAAAACGAAACCTGTTCCGTTTAATCCACCAGAATATTCTAAGGTTGTACCAATGAGGTAAAGAAAACTTTTTTTGTCTACAATGATTTTTACACCATTATCCTCAAAAACTTTGTCTTCTTCTGCCTGTAGGTTGTCAAACTTTAAATCGTAGGATAGGCCAGAGCAGCCGCCACTTTTTACCCCAACTCTCACATAATCTGTAGTTGGGTTAAAGCCATCGTCAGTCATTAGTTCAACGACTTTCTTTTTAGCTGATTCAGAAACTTTTATCATATTCTTATATAGATTTACTCTAAATAGAGTGCAAAGATACGATATAAGTCTCTTTTAACCATATAACCTAACATTATATTAGGATATGATATAATTGATTTTGAATATGAATTAAATCGAAAATGCGGTCCTAAAGGTCCTTAATTTCAGGTGGTATAGTTTGCGAAGTGTAATTTGTATGTCCTTATTTGGCATTCTTGTCTCTATAAAATTGCCTTCTTCATCGGTGTCTGCGACCAATTGACAATGCATACACTTTAAGGTAGAAGTATTATTACGGTAGTTATAGGTCTTTTCATAGTTATGACCAAATACGGCACACGGCAGTGTAGCTTTAGAGATAGGTTTCATAATTTAGGCAATTTAGGGGAAACTAACTTACCTAAATAATTATAAAAACAGGTTTAAATACTTAAATTTTCGATGAAATACACAAATTTATAACGTTTAAAAATTTAAGCTAGTTCATAAATTCTGAATTATTTATAAAAGAAGGATCGCTCAGCGTCAGTAAAAAAGCTTTTAAATTGGCCTTCTCTTCATTGGTTAGTTGTACACCACCTTCATCTACTTTTTTCATTAGTGGGTCTATGGTCGAAGAATTTTGTAAGCCTTCACTATAATGATCAATCACCTCATCCAATGTGCTAAATCTGCCATCGTGCATGTATGGAGCAGTGTATGCAAGGTTTCTCAATGATGGTGTTTTAAATTTACCATTGTCACTTGGATCGCCTGTAACAGCTCCCAATCCTAAGTCAGTAAATGTGGCATCTAAACCATTATTATGAAACTCATTGTCTGTCCATAGTGGGTTATTAGGGTTGCCATGACAGTGAAAACAGTCGCCTTTATCTTCACTCAAAAAAACGTCCAATCCGTTTAATTCTTGTGCTGTTAATTGCGTCTGACCTAGTGAATATTTATCAAATTTGGAATTCGCCGAAATTAATGTACGCTCAAATTGGGCAATGGCTCGTGCAGTTAATACCTTAGTAATAGATGAGGTTTTAAAAGCGCGTCTGAAAAGCTCTGGATATTCTGGATGATTTTGTAATTTTTGAACCACATCATTCCAGTCACTATGTAACTCAATGGGATTTTGAACAGGCTCTTCTGCCTGAAGTTCTAAACTTAATTCTTTTCCATCCCAGGTAAAACGCTCGTTATAATTCCAGGCTAGATTGAATAACGGCATAGAATTTCGTGTACCAAAAACACCATCAACGCCAGCGCTAGTAGGCGTATTGTCCGTAAATGCGTTTTGAGGCGAATGACAGCTTGCACAAGATTGAGTTTGGTCTTCTGATAAAATTTTATCAAAAAACAACTTTTTACCTAAAGCAACACCTTCTATAGTCAGAGGGTTATTATTAGGGATTATTGGGGCAAGAATATTATCAGAAAATAGTTGTGGTATTTCCAAATCTATAGGCGTGGGTTCATAACCTAAATCTTCATTTGAGCAATTCAAAAAAAGACAGATTAAACAAGCTATATGGATTAACCTATAATTCATAATCCTATTATGGCGTAACGTCTCCTAAAGTAAAAACGGTTTGGCCGTTTTCATACATCATTATTTGGGCTGAAGAATTAGGCATTAACATTTGATTCAATGTATTTAAATCCCAGACATTCGGGTTTTTGAACCATTCTGCCAGATTGGCTTTAACTTCTATCTCAATATCAGATGTAACCGTTATTGCTCCTAAATTTACTGTAAAAAAGGTGTCTTGGGGAAATGTAGGGTTTGCTCCTGGATTATCTACGGCTCTAATGGCATGAAAATTAAAGCCCTGTTCATCGGAATTAGAATTTATAAATTTTCCATCAAATTGCATGTAGTGATACCCACCACCTAACATGTCCGGGACATTAAACGATTCTGAATTTAAATCAATATAATTTTCTGCATTGGCTTCATTATCTAAACCGAAAGTAAAAGATACATTGCTGTAATTTCCAACTGGTATGAAGCCAATAGGTGAAAAGCTTAGGCCATTGTTGTTAGTGATATCTACTAAGTTATGTTGGTCGAGCACTAAATTTTCGCCAGTGGCCGTAGTAAATGTAATGTTAGAAATTAAATAGCGTAACCGTTCTATACTTAGTAACTCTCCATTTTCCGTTGTGTATTGGATGAGGTTAAAATCTGAGTTGGTAACGGACTGCCCATTCCAGTTGTGCGTAAATTTAAAGGAGGGCTGCACATTTAAGATCTGGTTGTCATCTAAATCTTCACCACATGCTGTAAAGCACAGTATTGAAATTACACTTAGGACTAATATCTTCTTCATCTTTTAATTTTCAATTTTTACTAATAGCAAATCAGTAAAGCCTTTATTTTCCGTGATGTCGCCGTCGTTACTACTTGTATCACCAACTACCACTACCGCACCGTTAATAAGCTCGGCGATACCATATGCAAAATCTATATTCGATCCACCAATGGTGGTCTCCCATAGCAAATCACCTTCATTATTAATTTTTAGTGCCCAGGCATCATTCTGACCTTTATTAACGGATACATCACCATCGTCACTTCGTGAGCTACCTGCTAATAAAAAACTATTATCTTGGGTTTTAACTATTGCTCTAGCGACATCAAAATTTGTGCCGCCTATTGTTTTCTCCCAGATCAAATTGCCTTGTGGTGAAATTTTAATTATCCACAAATCAGCCGCACCCTTATTACTGCTAACATCATTAGTGTTGCTTCTGGTATCGCCTGCTATAATATAATTGCCATCACCAGAAGGTACAATGGCTCGGGCTTCATCGATTTCGTTCCCACCAAAGGATTTTTCCCAAATAAGATCTCCAGAAGCAGAAATTCGGATCACCCAAAAATCATAAGATCCTTTATTATTAGAAATGTCTGTGTCTATACTGTCAGAATTGCCAGCTATTATAAATCCGTTATCAGCAGTCTCTACCACACCTTCAGGCGTATCCGAAAAGTTGCCACCAAAATAACGACTCCAGATACGATCACCAGAACTATCTAGTTTTAGTACCCAATAGTCGCCACCAGCGTGTTTGTTGTCAATTCTTAACGCGTTACCTGCACCGCCAGACGCAGTGACATCTAAAACACCAGAAATAAAATAGCCTAAGTCACTGGTCTGTATAACTGAAATACCTCTATCGGCTCCTTGGTAACCAAAAGATTTTTGCCAGACCAAAACTCCTGAGCTGCTAAGTTTTGCAAGCCAGAAATCCTGCATGCCCGAATTGCCCGAAACATCATTGTCGTTGCTTTGGCTGGTGCCTATAATAGCATAACCTCCATCTTGCGTTTGGATGATGTCTTTACCGCGATCATCGCCACTGCCACCATAGGTTTTGCTCCACTCAATTTCATCGTCTTCATTAAATTTTAAGACCCAATAATCAAAACTCTCCTCTTGTGCATCGGAAATATCGCCATCCATACTTTGGGAAAATCCTAAGACGGCATAACCACCATCGCTTGTGGGTATTACAGATTGCCCACTATCATTTTTTGAACCGCCGTAAGTGATTATCGCATCTATGTTTACAGTATTCTGATTCGTTAAGAGCACATTATTCTTATTACAGGACAGATTAATACAGGCGAATATGAATAGGAACCAATATGTTCTGAGGCTTAACATTTAGTTGTTTTTTCTAACTACAAACAAGCCGCCTTCAATATCGCTAATAATTATATTTTCACTCGGAAAATAAGGGTATACACTCCATGTGCCATTAAAGTTTGCACTATTACTAGTAGGAAAAGTGTCTAAAAAATGAGTTTCGGTCATGGAATTTGTAGATGCAGAAATATTAGAAATATCCAAAATGCGTAAACCGGCTCGGTAGTTGGCAAGGTAATATTCATTGCCCAAGACATAGCC
>JABDKL010000143.1 GCA_013002225.1 Winogradskyella sp. | reverse complement strand
CTGTTGTACTTATTGGTTTATCACTTCCAGATCCAAAACCTGTATATTCAAAGATTCTTGGAGCAACTATTTCATTTGCTGCGCTTCGCTTTTTTAATTCTAAGGCATTTCGTCCACTTGGTTGCCTAACCGTTGTGATACCATGTGCCATCCATAATTTAAATACATAATCCCAATCTGCACCCTGAGCAACTCCACCAATATGACCATGCATATCAATAAAACCTGGTAATAGGTACATGCCTGTTGCATTTAATTCCTTACCTCCTGTTTTAAGTTTTGGACGACTACTATCTTTAATTTCTACACCAGGATAACCAACCACTTGTATTTTTGTAATGATATTATTTTCTACAACAATATCTATAGGCCCTCTTGGTGGTGAGCCATCTCCATTTATAAGCGTTACACCTCTTATAATTAATTGTGAGAACGGTCCTTCTCCTTTGTAGTTACCCTGAGAATAACCCAAAGAGAGACAGAAAAGAAATGCAAAAAAGAATTGGTAAAATTTCATAAAGTTAGTGCGTTGAAAATTGACTTATCTAAAAATACACATTATAAATTATTCAATGACGAGATGAGGTACTTCATTTAGGTTCCAGTCAATAACCAATCCATCGGCTAAGGATTCAGTTATTTGTTTTCCATAAAAGTATTCGCATAGGTAAAGTGCTGCTTCGAAGGATTTTGCACCACCAGCTGAAGTAATATATTTTCCGTCGTGGACAAAAAGAACATCTTGCCTAATATCAAGTTGTGGGAACATTGCTTTCATTTTATCTATATCAGTAGGGAAGGTCGTGGAAATCACATTTTCTAATAATCCTGCTTTGGCCAGAACAAAGGCGCCATCACAATGCGATGTGATGAATTGAGCTTCATTATCTACCTTACGTACAAAATCTAACATGGTTTCGTCTTCTAAATCGGTATCTAAATGATGCTCTGCACTGGGTACAACAAGAATATCTATTTTAGGGATAGCATCGGTGAGGTAATTATAGTCTGGAAAAATTCTTAAGCCTTCAAAGGTTGTAATCGGCTGGTCAGTATTTGCAACGGTAAATACGTTCATTGCTTTAATACTGTCTCTAAAAATGGTATGCTGAAAAATATCGTAAGGTGCTGTAAGTTCTGTATTATAGGTGCCATTCATTATTAGAAATGCCACGTTGTAGTTATTGGGGTTTAGTAACGGTAACTTCTTATGTGTATTCTCTGTTTTATTTAAATCTATGGATGACTCTTTATTTGGGTATTTGCAACCGTAGAAAAGAATAAGAGTCAGAAAGAATACTATATTTTTCATGAGATTGGTTAATTATTAAAAGTGTGCTTTTTGCGTTATTGAATTTCGATTTTTCACGAAAATGCTGCTTCTATATGTTTTGTTATGATTTTTGCATGAATTCTGGAATTTTCAATAAACCATTTATGGGTTTCCATTCCTCCGCATATAACGCCCGCTAAATACAAACCTTTTACGTTAGACTCCATTGTTTCTTTGTTGTAATCTGGAATGTGTTTTTCGTCCTTAGAAAATTTGATTCCGGCAGCTTCTAAAAATTTAAAATTTGGTCGATAACCTGTTAGTGCAATAACATAATCATTAGGTACTGTAACGTCTCCATCTGGAGTTTGAACCTTAATTTCTGATTGGTCTATATGTTTTATTTCAGAATTAAAATGGGCTTTAATACTTCCTTCTTCAATTCGGTTTAAAATATCCGGACGCACCCAATATTTTACGCGTTCTCCGATGCTGTCGCCTCTTATTATCATGGTGACGGAACCACCTTTTCTATATATTTCTAGAGCAGCATCGACAGATGAGTTACTGGCGCCAACAATTGCGACATCTTGCAGCGCAAACGGGTGGGCTTCCTTATAATAGTGAAATACTTTGGGTAAATTTTCGCCAGAAACATTTAATAAGTTCGGGATATCGTAAAATCCAGTTGCAATGATGACTTTTTTAGCGCGATATTTTGCTTTACTGGTAACAATATCGAAATGGTCATTATTTTTAATGCATTGCACTACTTTTTCATAAAGATTTATGTTTAATTTATTAGAGGTGGTAACACGCCTATAATATTCCAGTGCTTCATTTCTATTAGGTTTAGCGTTGTTGCTAATAAAAGGTATCGCATCAATTTCTAGCTTTTCGGACGTAGAAAAGAATGTCATATTTAATGGGTAATTGAACAAGGAGTTGGTTAAAGCTCCTTTTTCAATTACAGTATAATTCCAATTCCGTTTTTTGCATTCTAATGCACAGGCAATACCTATGGGACCAGCTCCAATAATTATAATATCTTTATTTAGTTTCTTCATATAAGTACTTTAGTTTATTCTCCATGGTGGATTTTTTCGATTTTTTCCTGCATTAAATAGTATGAGGTTATTTCCATCTGGGTCATTTAAACGCGCTTCTGTCCATAGCCATGGTTGTTCGGTGATACTGGTATTAAAAATAACACCTTTTTCCTGGAGTTCTTTAACGGTTTTAGAAAGGTTGTTAACTTCAAAATATAAGGTAACACCTTCATCTTTCGACAATACTTCGACTTTACGTATCGAAAATGTAGAATCTCCAACAGGACATAATAACCTGGCATAATTAGGCAAAGCATCTACAATTAATTGCAGCCCTAGTGTAATGTAAAAATTTACCGATTTTTCTACATCTAATGCAGGTATGGTTACTTGATTTAGATTCATGCTAATAACTATTATGCGTTGACGAGTTTTTTAATCGCTTCATTAAATAAAGCGTTAATAATCCGGCAAAGAGTAGTACTGCAAATAGTAATATCCAGGTGGTGTTATAACCAAATACATTTATAGAATTTAAGACTGCGTTATGGCCAATTATATGAGACAACGAAAAACTCATACTATACAAACCCATATAACTACCTTTTCTTCCTATGGGAGACATCTCATACGCTAATGCACTAGAAAATGGTGACCCAATCATTTCTCCTAATGTCATAAGAATCATCCCAATAATTAACACTCCAAACCAATCAGATATAGTTAAAGCTATAAAGCTTAGCGCTAAAAGGATGACTCCCCAAAACGTCGCCATAGTTTTAGATAAACTTCTGCGTTCTAACCAGGTAATAAGCGGCATTTCTAAAATTACGATCAAAGCTCCGTTTAAAAAGAATAACCACCCAATAACGTCTGCAGAGAGTTTGTGATATTCGCTGTAGTATAATGGTACCGATGAGAAATACTGAATAAAAACAAAACTGTTTATAACCATTATAATAATAAATAATAGGTATAAACTATTTCTATACGGTTTAACACCTTCCTTATTAACTACTGGTTTTTCTTTCTTTTGTATCGTTTTTTTAGGTTTTAAAGCCACTAATAAAAACAAGGACGCCATAATACAAGTGATACCATCTACCCAGAAAATCGAATTATAACTCACCTTAGCAATTAGAAATCCACCAATTACGGGACCAATGGAAAAACCTAAATTAATGGCAAGCCTAATTAAACCAATATTACGGGTTGTGTCTTTTTCATTTCCGTAAGTACCGGCTGCTACAAAAATACCAGGTCTGTAAACATCTACAGCAAACATTAAGATAAAGACGCCAATGCACATGGCTAAATAGGTTTCAATATATTGAAGTGCTATAAAACCAAGTCCACCAAAAAAAAGACTTAAAACTATAGTTTTATAAAAGCCTATAATATCCGTTAATAATCCGCCTACATAATTACCAAGTAAGGATCCTACACCATAACAGGTCATTATCATACCAACTTGGGGTAAGCTAAAACCTTTGTCACTTACCAAATAGATAGATAAGAAGGGAATTACCATTGCACCAGCCCTGTTAATAAAGGTCACGAATGACAATATCCAAATCTCGGGAACCAGTCCTTTAAATGAATCTACGTAGTTGGCGTATAGTCTTTTCATTTTTGGTTGTTGTTATAAAAGTAAAAAGTCCAACGGTATCGTCGGACTTTTAAATATTGTTTAATAGTATATGAGTATAGCTACAATAGATAATGCGTCCGAATGTTTTCCGAAGAAATCGTGGTTCTCTGCTTGGTATATCTATGGACGCGTAACATTGTTTTACTTTGCTTATTGACCCAAAGCTACAATAAAATTGTATAAATTGTATTTTTGAATTTTAAATATATGGAGAAATGAAAAACCTTATTTTGCTATTCTTAGTGTTGATTACAGTAAGTTGTGGTCCTGGAAAAGAAGAATTATTGGGCGAAACAGAGTGGCAGCGAGAAACTAATGCAATGTTCAAGGATGCTAGTAAATCGCCTTTAAAGGTTAAGGATCTAAAGAATTTTAAAGGCCTAGATTTCTTCCCTTTTGATTCTATGTATGTAGTGAAAGCTAAACTCATTAGAACTCCAGATTCTGAGTGGTTTAAAATGAAAACTACTACTGGCGATGTTAACGAAGAGCGTACATATGGTATTTTAAAATTTAAGCTTAAGGGAAAGTTATTTCAACTCAATCTCTATCAAGGTAGAGAATTAATGACCACAGAAGATTTTAAGGATTATTTGTTTTTGCCTTTTCTGGACGATACGAACGGAAATTCCACGTACCCAGGTGGAAGATATATCGATTTGCGAATACCAGAAGGGGATTCGATACTCATTGATTTTAATAAGGCATACAATCCCTATTGTGCATACAATGAGAAATTTTCTTGCCCAATTGTGCCTAGAGAAAATTATTTATCCACTGAGGTTAAAGCTGGTATAAAAGCGTTTAAAAAGAACTAAACTTTAACGATAAATAGCCCTAAAAAGACAGCCAAAAATCCTACGACAAAACTTGCAAAAGTATATACAGCAAAACTGGTAAAATCTCCAGATTTTAAAAACACATGATTTTCGTATGCAAAAGTTGAAAATGTAGTGAAACCACCACAAAACCCTGTGGCTAAAAATAAGGTTTGATTTTGAGACAGTGTCTCATTCTTAGCAGCTAAACCAAGAATTATCCCTATAAGCAGGCTCCCTAAAATGTTAGCAGCAAATGTGCCGTATGGTATGCCGTTATCTACATTAGTTAGCCATTTCCCAATTATAAAGCGTAATACGCTGCCAAAGCCACCACCTATAAAAACTAAAAGGAGCTGTTTCATTTTAAATAGCTTTTTGAAGCATATTATTCAACCTCAATATATAATTCAGTTTTCCAATCTGCCGGATTAGGAACTAACGAAGGATCAGTAGGGTAAACTTCCATCATAGCTCCGCCTTCTAATACATTCAAGTTATTAGATTTAATATAAGCCATAGTTTTTTCCCATGCCTCTTTAAGATTGTCGTAGTTACCATTAAGCACTGTTTTTATAGCTTTAAAATTATCTAATTGGCCTGTTAAGATATCGGACTCTGTAGTAATAATTCTAGAATTTGTTGGTATGCAGACGGAGAATATTACAGCATTGTTAGCTTCGTCCCATTTTTCGTAAAGGACAAAAGGTGCGCCTGCAAATGTGATGTTATTAGCCAAAGCATAACTACCGACTTTAGGAAATTCTTCTTGCATTTTTGTTTTAAAATCACTCATTTTACAGGACGTTGTACTATACAAATAATAACCGCCACTATGTTGGGTAACCCCTTCGACATCTATAGAATATGCACTCATTTTGTTTTGTAATACGCTATCTAGCAAGACTAGGCTGCGCTCGTATTTAGGCCCAATCTGATTTTCCATTCCGCCCATTATAGTTGAGAAAAATTTGAAAATAAATGGAAGATCCTCACCCGAAATACTCCATTTTACATCCGTAGTACCATTTTCGTTTCCACTAAATTGCCAAAGTACTTTAGATTTAGGAAAATCTTCAAATTGCATTTCCTGGGTTATAGAGCTAAAAGGGTCGGCGTCTATAGTTTTCATTCTGCCTATACCATCCTCATCTTCCCAGGTGTAGTTACCACCTACACCATCTGTTTGATCACCTAGTGAAATTTTAGTATCAGGTTTCTCCTCTACCCAAGCAGACCATGCTTCCCAATTCGCAAAATCAATGACTTCATTATATATCACTGGTTGTGGCGCATTAATAGTTTTAGATCTTGTAACCTCAAAAGAATTAGGCTGCACAGCAATATAGATTGAAAAACCAATTATAAGGATTAGCAATAATAGGAGAATGTATTTTAAAAATTTCATAGAATTGATTGAGTTAGTTGTACCTCAAAGATAGCAATTTTATGATATGTAAATTATATATTACATTTGTCTGTAACTAAAAATAACTAACACTATGACGTTAAAATCAATATTAAAAATTTGCTTTCTTGCCTTAATAATAGTGGCATGTAAGGAGGATGCTAAAACTGAAACAGTTAAGAAAACTTCTGACGAATTTAGCTATAATGTAGAGCAGTTTGCTGACATCAAAATACTACGCTATAAAATTCCTGGATGGGAAAATTTATCACTAAAGGAACAAAAGCTTGTTTATTATTTGGTTGAGGCTGGTCTTGCTGGTAGAGATATAATGTGGGATCAAAATTACAGACATAATTTAAAAATTAGAGCAGCTTTAGAAAATATTTATAAAAATTACAAAGGCGATAAATCTACAGAAAACTGGAGCGAATTTGAGACCTATTTAAAGCGCGTTTGGTTTAGTAACGGAATTCATCATCATTATTCTAATGATAAATTAAAACCAGGATTTAGTAGTAATTACTTAAACGAGCTTTTAACTGCAACTAACACCGAATTAAAAGGTGAGGCTTTTGAGGTTATTTTCAATGATGAGGATATGAAAAAAGTTAACCAGGCTAAAGGTGTGGATAATGTGGCACTGTCTGCCGTGAACTTTTACGGTCCAAATGTCACCAATGCAGATGTAGAAAAATTTTATAAAAATAAAAAATCACCAGATCAAAATAGACCTCTATCGTTCGGATTAAATTCTCAACTTGTAAAAGAAAATGGTGAATTAAAAGAACGTGTTTACAAATCAGGTGGACTTTATGGATCTGCAATTGATGAAGTTGTGAAGTGGTTAGAGAAGGCGCAAGGTGTTGCAGAAAATAAGGAACAAGGTGATGCCATTGGATTATTAATTCAGTACTACAAAACAGGCGATTTACAAACTTGGGACGATTATAATGTAGCTTGGACTAAAGCTACTGCTGGTAATGTAGATTACATCAACAGTTTTATTGAAGTATACAATGATCCCCTAGGTTATAGAGGATCTTATGAAACGATTGTACAAATCAACGATTTCGATATGTCTCAGAAAATGAAGGTTTTATCTGATAATGCACAATGGTTTGAGGACAACTCGCCGCTTATGGACGAACATAAAAAAGATAGTGTAGTAGGCGTAACTTATAAAGTTGTATCTGTGGCAGGTGAGGCTGGTGACGCCTCTCCAAGTACTCCAATTGGAGTTAACCTTCCAAATTCAAACTGGATCAGAAAAGAAGTAGGTAGTAAATCTGTATCTTTAGGTAACATAATTAATGCCTATAATAATGCAGGTAGTACAGGTCGTTTAAAGGAATTTGTACACGATGATGAAGAATTAAAATTAGAAGAAGAGCATGGTCAGTTGGCAGATAAATTACATACAGCATTACACGAAGTTATAGGTCATGCATCTGGTCAATTAAATCCGGGAGTAGGTGAAACTAAAGAAACACTCAAGAATTATGCGTCGACATTAGAAGAAGGACGAGCCGACTTAGTTGGTTTATATTATTTATACAGCCCAAAATTACAAGAACTTGGATTGGTAGAAGATTGGGAAGCTGTTGGTAAGGCTGCTTACGACGGCTATATTAGGAATGGGTTAATGACCCAGTTAATTAGACTTAATCTAGGTGATGATGTAGAAGAAGCACACATGCGCAACAGACAATGGGTTAGTGCTTGGGCCTATGAAAGAGGAAAGGAAGATAACGTAATAGAAAAGGTTACAAGAGATGGCAAAACCTATTTTAATATTAATGACTACGAAAAGTTGAGAGAAATATTTGGCGAATTGTTGAAAGAAACCCAACGTATTAAGTCAGAAGGTGATTATACCGCGGTTGAAGCTTTAGTAGAAGATTATGGCGTTAAAGTAGATCAGGAGATTCATGCTGAGGTATTAGAACGTAATAAACAATTTACATCAGCACCATATAGCGGATTTGTGAATCCGGTTATTGTACCTGCAATCGATGGCGATGGAAATATCACAGCCTTTAAGATTGACCAGCCAAATAGTTTTTCAGAACAAATGTTAGAGTACAGTAAAAAGTATAATAATCTTCCAGAGGTTAACTAAAAAAGGAAATTTATAAATTTAGAAGCAGCCGAATTATTTGGCTGCTTTTTTTATTAATAGAATTTATTAAAAAGTAGTGTGCAAAAATTACATAAAAATAAACTTAACCGTGGCGATCATAGCAATAAAACCAATAAAAGCAATAAGAACCCAGATAGTACCTTTATAGTAGCGTTTGTGTAAATTTAAATCCTTACGATACTGAAGGCCAATAATTACAGCAAATGCTATAAAAAATAATATTCCGAAAATCAATTGACCTGTACTAAACATTAGTTTATTTTTATGCAAAAATAAGAATTGAGCCACTAATAAACTAAAAACTATGCAAGACAAAATTAACGCTGTAAAGGAATTTCATAAGGCATTTAAGATTGGTCACAGAGAAACACCTAAAGCCGATTTAGGAATGGAAAAAAATATGCTACGGTATAAACTAATGCGCGAAGAG
>JABDKL010000164.1 GCA_013002225.1 Winogradskyella sp. | reverse complement strand
TATATTTAACATTATAGATCAATTAAATAATTTCACCTTTTTTTAACGTGATTTCTTGCGTACAACTTTGCGACCAATCATTGGTCTTACTTGCAACAATCAATGCCCAAGGATTACTGGAATCGGTTAAAAATTCTATGATTTCTCGAGCCTCGTTTAACTCAAATTGTTCTAATGGATCCTCAAGTATCAAAACCTGGGGCATCCCAACTATTGCTCGTGCTAATACTATCTTTTTAGCGACAGTAAAAGATATACGCTGACCTTCGGGATAAAGAACTGTTTTTAGACCAAGTGGACATTCCTTTATGAATTGTTGTAACTTAACTTTTTCTATAGCCCACATTAATCGATCGTCAGAAATCTCAGGATTACCAAATGTTATATTTTCAATTATTGTGCCTTCAAAAGGTGTTTCGTCAGATAATGACATACCTAAGTGGGATCTGTAATGATTCAGATTTATAGTCTTAAGCATATAATTATCGAGATAGATCTTACCTGATGTAGGCTCTAAAACTCCTCCAATTACACGTAATAAACTAGACTTACCTGATCCACTTTCACCTTTAAGTAATATCCGGCTTTTAGGATTTATCTTTAAGGATATATTATTTAGAATGGCTTCTTGCTTATCTGGAACACTAAAGAAAACCTGATCTAGCTCAATGCAGAACAAGTCTTTAAAAATAGGCTTATCTCCATCTTGCAGCTCTAAATTCATATCTACAACCTGCCCCATTTTCTCTAATGAAGTTAAGACATCATAAAATGATTCTAGACCTAAAATCAATTTTTCAACGGAAGCAATTACCAATAAAATGATAATTTCAGCAGCTACAAACTGACCAATGTTCATCTCCTGATTTAAAACCAACAGACCTCCTATTAATAACAGTCCTGCTGTAACAATAACCTTAAAGCCGATCATTTGTATAAACTGAATCACTAAAATCTTAAAGTGACTTTCCCTAGCATTTAAATAATCGCTAACCAACTCATCATTCTTCTTTACGGCTAGACGTGTTTTACCAGATAGTTTAAAACTTACAACAGCTCTAGCAACCTCCTGTATCCAATGTGCAACTCTATACTTATTTTGGGATTCTGACAAACTGGTCTCCATACCTCTTCTGGCAGTAAACTTAAATACGATATATATTAATATCAATAATAGAATACCAAAGGCTATAAAGAATGGATGATATAAGGATAATAGAATTAACGAAAAAGCAATTTGCAACACCGCCGCAGGAATATCTACCAATATCTTTGCCAGGCCCTTTTGTATATTGAGGGTATCGAAAAAACGGTTTGCCAGTTCTGGTGGATAATAATTTCTCAGCTCATTCATTTTCATTTTCGGAAAACGATAGGTAAACTCAAAAGAAGCTCTGGTAAAAATACGTTGTTGTATGGTCTCAATAATGCGCATCTGCATTAATTGTAGAATACCCATAAATGCAACACCAATAGTTACCAGAATTACTAAAATCACCCAAGAGGTACTGACCTGCGCACCTTGTATAAGATTAATTATCGCTTGAATCCCTAAGGGTAATGTTAAGGCTAAAATACCGGAGAAAATCGCATAATATACAATCTGCAATAAATCTCTTCGTTCTAGCTGAAGTAACCCTATTAGCCGCTCCCATGGGGACATAACTTTTTTAATATTCTCCATATTAGTTGGATATTGTCTTGATGGTCAAATCTTTAAAAAAGTCTGCAGGCGTTATTTTATTATCGCAGTCGGTTATGGATGTAAAATGATCTTTAAGAAAATGTTGATGCAACGCACCTTCTACAATTGTACTTGCTAAACTAGCCGCATATTTGTAGTTGGGATTAATCGCTACTATCATTTCACTTATACGCTTAACTAACCTCTTATACACAATAAAATAGCCCTCTTTATTTTCGTTATCGACTGTTTTAGTTAGATATGATTTTGAATTTTCGTTAATGATTATTCTATTGAGAGCGATTTCATTAATGTGTGAGAAGTTGACATCTACCTTTATAGTACGGGTTACAATTTCTATAGCTTTAAATAATTTTTCCTGGTCATCTGGAAGGTTATGCGAAGCGAAAACCAGTTGATACTCAATCCAGGCCCAGTACCACGACGTTAAATACAACAAGAGTTTATGTTTACTCTCAAAGTAACGGTATATAGAACTCTCATTAGATCCTATTCTTTCCCCAAGTTTTTTAAATGTAAAACTGTCAAAACCAATTTCGTCTATTAATAAAATACTGTGTTCTATAATGCGCTTCCCCAGATCCGAAGACTCTGGATCTTTAATAAAAATTTTTTCTGGAACTGAAATTTTAAGATTTGAAAGTAAATTTATCATAACAAAATTAATTAATTGCAAATATAATAGTATTACTATTATTTTAAAACAATTAACAAAAATTTAGGCTTCAAGCAATCCTGCCTAAAGCCTAACACTAAACGATTTACATTATTTATTTATAAGGTTTCTATGACTCTTCTTTCTTGTCTAAAAACATTGAGTTCTGGTAAACCTTCAATAGCTTTATCGATCCACCTTAAGGCTTCCGACTTTTTATTTTTGTGCTTGTAGATTTGAGCTAAGCGATAATACGCCCACTCTTTTGGCACACCATCTTTTGCAGAATGATTAGACAAATAAGCTTTAATACATTTTTCACCTTTTTCTAACTGAATATTGTAATCTGCACAAACCTTTCCAATTTGGTAGTGCATTGCATTTCGCTGCAACCTCCTTTGACCCTCTTCTAAACTGCCAATTGCTTTCTCTGGTTGATTTTGATTTTCATAAAAGTTAGTCAGCTTTTCATAACACGTAACAGACCCGCCAATTTTTATGGCCAAACGGTAATATTTTTCGGCTAATTCTGGTTCGTCATCATACTCATAAATATAGCCTTTTGCTAAGTAACCATCTACCTTAGATAACTTTTCTAATTCGTCTGCATATTCTAAGGCCTTAGTAAAACTGCCACCGATTATTCCCGGAAGCGATACGTACAATTCTACTAATGCCCATCGTGTTTCTAAGTGATTAGAATCAAGATCTGCAGCCTTTAAAAAAGAACTTTTAATATCACTTATAAATCCAAGAGCTTTTAATTTACTAATTTCTTTAGCTTTCATGCCTAAAGCGCCACCATACTTGTAGTGGTAATTAGCATTATTTGGGAACGTTTCTTTTAATTTTTCATATTGCTTGATTGCTTTGTCCCACTTTTTTTGGTACCCATAAGCATCTCCCAAAAGTTCTAAAGCTTCTGTATGATTCGGATTTTTTTCTAAAAACTTAAGTATCTCAGATTGCGCTTTTGTATACTGTTTTTGAGCTATAAATGTTTCTGCTTTTTCCACAGAAGTTTGAGAAAAACAAATAGATGTTATAAAAAATATACAGATAAACCTAAACATAGAATAAGGGCTTTGGAGTGCAAACATACGATTTAAACATTAGTCTTAAAATCTTAATTTGCTAACGCTTCAATTACTCTTCAAATTGTTTAACTTCACTTAACAAAAAAAAAAGTTAACCCAATATATTTTTTTTTGGAATGCCTTTTGAAGGTAATTCTGTATAAAATTGACTACATCTATGAAAACTCATTTCTCAATCTTCTTACTTTTATTTTTTACCACTATTATAAACGCTCAGACCAATTTAGATAGCAAATGGGAAAAAGTCACAGCATTAGAAAAGGAAGGACTGACCAAAAGTGCCGCAAAGCTTGTAAATGAAATTTATGAGGACGCCACTGCTGCCAATAATAAACAACAACAGATTAAGGCGCTTCTTCACAAAAGTAAATATATGCTAACCCTTGAAGAAGACGCTCAGCTTAATATTGTTAATCTTTTTAAGGCCGAAATTGATGCCACTCAAAATATCGTCACCAAACATCTGCTGGAAAATATGTTGGCGACATTATACTGGCAATATTTTCAACAGAACAGATACAAATTTTACAACAGAACTAACACCACCGAAAAAGTAAGCGACGATTTTAGGACATGGGATTTAGAAACCTTATTTAATGAAATTCATGTTTACTATCAACGTAGTTTGGAGAATGGTCTCCTATTACAGCAAGAGCCCTTAAGCGCATATACCATACTACTTAATGAAGCAAAAAATTCTCAAACTTACAGACCAACACTCTTCGATTTATTAAGCCATAATGCACTAGAGTTTTACAAAACTGATGAAAACAGCATTAACCAGCCAACTTATAAATTTAAACTTGACAATGAATTATTGATTAGTGACAGCGAGACCTTTATCAACCTCGACTTAGCATCTAAAGATTCTTTATCTCTACAATTAAACGCACTTAAAATATACCAAAATCTTATTAAGTTTCATCGTCAGAATAGCAAATCCAGACCTTTTGTGGCTATAGATATTGAGCGTTTAAATTTTGTGTTTCAACATGCAAGCTTTCATAACAAAGCGGACTTAATGCTTAACTCACTTATACAAAAAGCTGAACAATTAGCAAACAACCCTTTATCTACACTCTATAATTTTGAAATTGCATCTATTTTCTACAAACAAGGCAATCAGTATAACAGCAGTACTTCTCAAGGCGGTATCGATCAGACCAATCGATGGAAGCTCAAAGATGCCCTGGGATTATGTAATAATGTAATTTCTAACTTCTCAGAAAGTGAAGGTGCTAAAAAATGTGAAGTATTAAAACAACAAATTTTACTACCAAGCCTCAGCCTTAAAACCGAAAGTTTTATACCTGTAAATTCACCCTCTCGAATATTAGTAGATTATAAAAATCTGACCAACTTAGAATTCAAAGTTTATAAAGTCACTAAAAATCAACTAATCAAATTTAATGATACCTATAATGCAATAGATAAAGAAAAGTTTTTCGACAAATTAAGTACGACGAGATCATTTTCTAGCATTTTAAAAACTGAAGGTGATTACCAAGTACACAGTACAGAGCTAATTTTACCAGCACTACCTAACGGCCTGTACCTCATCAAAGCCAATACCAATTCTGACGAAAATATCTTCGCTACTGCTCATATTCAAATAACAGATTTAGCATTGGTCGAAAATTCTGAACGAAATGCTATTCACTATCAACTTATAGATAGAAATAATGGCAAACCCATGGTGAATGCTGTCGCAACCATCACTTACAAAAACAATAGAAACAAGTCGTTTTCAAAAATTTTCTTGACCGATCGTTTTGGAAAATTCTCATTTAATAGAGATAGAAATTATTACAGAGCTGTTAACGTAGCAGTAGATTATAAAGGCGATACTGCCTATTTTGGCGATTATTACATTAGCAGAAAATACATAGAATACAATGACAATGACATTGAATATAACATATACCTATTCACAGACCGTAGTATTTACAGACCTGGACAAACCGTCTACTTTAAGGGCATTGTAACAACACAAAAAGATGGTAAAACTGAAGTATCAGCTAATAATACCTGCATTGTAAAGCTTAAAAATGTAAATGGTGAAGCGATCAATGAATTAAAATTAAGCACCAATGATTATGGCTCTGTAAGTGGCGAGTTTATCTTGCCAGATGGCGGACTAACAGGTAGCTACTCCATAGAAATGTTTTGCGGCAGAAAAGGGAGCACCTATTTCTCTGTAGAAGAATATAAGCGACCAAAATTTAAATCAAAATTTCAACCTGTTACGGACACGTTCCAAGTCAATGACACTATTTCAGTAAGCGGAACATCTATTGCTTTTGCTGGTAGCAATGTTACAAATGCAAAGGTCGTCTATCGTGTAAAACGCCAGGTACAATATCCTTATTGGTATTACTGGCAACGTCCAATTTATAATTCAGAAGCTCAGGAAATTACCTTTGGTGAGACCAAAACAAACGATAAGGGTGAATTTACGGTCGCCTTTAAAGCTATTCCGGATGAAGATGTTGCTAAGGAAAATCTACCTGTGTTCAGGTACGAAGTTACCGCAGATATAACGGACATCAATGGTGAAACAAGGTCTGCTACTACTATTGTAAATGTAGGTTACCACGCAATGACACTAAAAATTTCAGCGCCAGCTGTAATAAACAAATCAAAGAAAGAGGTTGAAATCGCCATTAATTCCATGAATTTAAATGGAGAGGAAGTGCCTGCAATTGGCTCTCTAAAGGTTTACAAACTTGAAGCTCCAGAATATGTATTAAGAACAAGGCCTTGGGAAGCACCGGATTATCAAGTAATTTCTAATAAAGAATTTAAAGAATTATTTCTACACGACCCATACAATAATGAACATCTGTTGAAAAATTGGAAAAAAGGTAAGGAAGTTTTTAGTACGTCATTTAATACAGAAAACGAGAAAACCATTGAATTAAAAAAACTTAAAAAGTGGGATTCTGGAAAATACCTTATTGTGGCTGTAAGTCAAGATAAATTTGGGCAAGATGTAAAGGATGAAATATTCACAACACTTTTTAGCCAAGATGATAAAACCGTTGCAGACAATCAACTATTTGAAGCATCCTTAAACAAAGACAGTTTCCGTATTGGCGATATGGTTAAGCTAAGCTTAGGTAGTGCTGCAAAAGATATAACTGTAACTGTTGAAATTGAAAAGGAAGGGCGTGTAATACGTACGCATTTAGTAAAACTTAGTAACTCAAAACAAACGATTGATATTCCTGTTTCAAAAGGTGATTTAGGCGGTTTTGAAGTGCACACCAGTCTGGCCGCTTTTAACAGTTATATCGCTCAAAGTTTTAGAGTTAACGTGCCTTATCCAAACTCAGATTTAGAGATTGAAACTAAAACGTTTAGAGATAAGTTACAACCCGGACACGATGAGACCTGGAGCTTTAAGATTAAAGGCCCCAAAGGCGATAAAATTACTGCAGAATTATTAGCCAGCATGTACGATGCGTCATTAGATGAATTTAATGCCCATAACTGGAGTTTTAACCCAATTAATACTCCATTTTACTATGGTCAGGTAAACAAAGATGCTGGAGAAAGTTTTGGCACTACAAGATTTAGGTTGTTTAATCGATTTGCAAGCAACATAGGATACCCTGCACAAAGCTATGATCAATTAAATTGGTTTGGATTTAATTTTGGACATCATAATCAAAATCTTAATAAATCATTAAGAATTCGTGGAAACAATAGTATAGAGGCCTTAAATTCTCCAATTATGATGGTTGAAGATTCAGAAGATGATCTAAATGAAGTAGGCGTAGTTGGCTATGGTACTACGGACGCTCAATCCACTTCAGAATCAATATCTGATAATAACGGTACAAACAGAGTTGATGACTCTCAGAAAAATGATGAGCATAACTCAGAAGTTATTCATATCCGTAAAAACCTTAGCGAAACTGCATTTTTCTTTCCACAATTACTAACGGATTCCGAAGGGAATGTAAGCTTCAACTTTAAAGCACCAGAGGCATTAACCAAATGGAAATTACAATTACTGGCACATACAAAAACCCTAGAGAGTGCTGTTAAACAACTGGAGGCCATTACCCAGAAAGAATTAATGATCATACCAAATGCACCTCGTTTTTTACGAGAAAGCGATACAATTACTATAAGTACCAAAATTGCAAATCTCACTCAGCAGAAATTATCTGGTGTTGCTGAATTGATACTAACTAATCCAGTTACCGGAGAAGAAATTTCTAAGGACATTTTGGGCGTTGAGCGTCGTCAAAACGACAATTCTCAAAAGGGCACTTCGACCACGCTCAGCGCCCAGAACTTTTCTGTTGGTGCCAAAGGAAACACACAGGTGTCCTGGATTTTAAGCGTTCCTGAAGGCATCCAGGTTGTACAATACAAAATTGTAGCAAAGGCCGGAAATTTTAGCGATGGTGAACAAAATGCCTTACCTGTTCTATCTAATAGAATGATGGTAACGGAGACTATGCCAATGTGGGTACGTTCTAACCAGACTAAAACATTCACTTTAGACAAGTTGAAAAACAATACCTCAACAACATTGAGTCATCATAAATTGACTTTAGAGATGACATCCAACCCTGCTTGGTATGCTATACAAGCATTACCTTATTTAATGGAATACCCTTACGATTGTAACGAGCAGACTTTTGCACGGTATTACTCCAATGCTTTGGCACAACATATTGTAACCTCTAATCCAAAGATCGAGGCGGTTTTTAATCAATGGAAATCTACTAATGCCTTATTAAGTAATTTAGAAAAGAATGAAGAATTAAAATCTATGCTCATCCAGGAAACCCCATGGTTACGTGACGCCCAATCGGAAACTGAGCAGAAAAAACGCATCGGTTTGTTATTTGACCTCAACAAAATGAACATTGAATTGAGCTCAGCCTTGCGTAAACTGAAGCAAAACCAGTTACCATCTGGTGCTTGGCCATGGTTTAATGGTGGTTATGCTAACCGTTATATTACACAACATATTATTGGAGGATTTGGGCATTTAAAAAAATTAGATGTCACAACTAGCCCAGAGGACATGGCTATGATTCAGAATGCCCTTAGCTATTTAGATATAGAATTTATACAAGAATACAAAGACTTAAAAAAACACAACAAAGCGGTAGATTTAACCAAAGATCATTTGTCCTATACGCAGTTGCATTATCTATATGTTCGTAGTTTTTATCCAGAATTAAAGCCGTCGAAGGAAGTAGAAACTATTATGGCATATTATAAAGATCAGATTCAGAAATATTGGTTAAAACGCTCCTTATATGCCAAAGGATTAATGGCTTTATCGCTTCACAGAATGGACGATACCGCCACTGCTGGTAAGATTATTAATTCATTAAAAGAAAATAGTATTACTTCTAACGAATTAGGGATGTATTGGAAGGAGAATACCAATTCTTGGCACTGGCACCAGGCACCTATAGAAACCCAAGCATTACTTATTGAGGCCTTTTCCGAAGTTGGACCCGTAATTCAAAGTAATTCGGATAATCTCACTGACATAGACCACTTAAAAATATGGTTATTAAAGAATAAACAAACCAATAGCTGGAAAACCACAAAAGCAACAACAGAAGCCGTGTATGCCTTATTATTACAAGGAAGTTCCTGGTTGGATGTTACAGAAATGGTCGATATAAAAGTGGGTAAGGAAACCATTTCATCCGAAACATTAGATGATGTAAAAGTAGAAGCAGGTACTGGTTACTACAAAACCTCATGGACAGGATCTGGGATTACACCAGAAATGGCAGATGTCTCAATAACAAAAAAAGGAGATGGTATTGCCTGGGGCGCTATGTATTGGCAGTATTTTGAAGATTTAGATAAGATCACCTCGGCAGAGACACCTCTTAAATTGAGTAAAAAATTATTTCTTAAAAAGAATACAGAAAAAGGTGAGGAGATTTCTGAAATTACCACTAAAACGCAATTACAGGTTGGTGATTTAGTAAGAGTAAGAATAGAATTGAGCACAGATCGCCCTATGGAATTTGTACATCTTAAGGATATGCGTGCTGCCGGATTTGAACCTGTTAATGTATTATCACAATACAAATGGCAAGACGGTTTGGGCTATTACGAGAGTACCAAAGATGCCGCTACCAATTTCTTTATGTCTTATTTATCTAAAGGTGTTTATGTTTTTGAGTACGACCTAAGAGCAAACAATGCTGGCAATATGAGTAACGGTATTAGTACTATTCAATCCATGTACGCACCAGAGTTTAGTAGTCATAGCGAAGGTGTAAGGGTTACCATTGAATAATTTTAAAAGATAAAACTGATAACGTACAAGACTCCCCTAGCGTCCTCTTTAGTAGACTTCAGGGGTGTACTTATAAAAGCTATAATTCTATAATTTTAGTATGAGATTACCGCGATTTTCTCGCAAAAACTATTAATTAGTTACTACTAGGCGGTGTTGTTGGCCGAACTTCAATTTTGCTTGGCAAAGTTCTAGGATTCATTTTTAATAAATCTACAACGAGCTCTCCCATATCTTCGATTTGAATTTTCCATGCACCTTCGTCGCTTGGTTCATTTCCATTAAAGTGTGTAGAAACGGAGCCTGGCATAATTGTACTGACTTTAACACCATATTTACGCAGATCTAACATAACTGCCTGAGTAAATCCAGTTACACCAAACTTGCTGGCATTGTAAGCAGAACCACCTGCAAAGAAATTAGTACCCGCTAAACTCGATATGGTGATGTAGTATCCTTTGGAATTTTTTAGCGCATCAACACTTGCTTTTATAGAATTAAAAACACCTGTAAGGTTAGTATCTATAACTTGATTCCACTGATCTGAAGTTAGATCTTCAATACTTCCAAAATGACCTAATCCTGCATTGGCAATGACGATATCTAATTGCCCAAATGTTTTTAAAGCCTGATTTACAGCATCTTTTTGACTTTCTAATTGTCGTACATCCGCTTGTACTCCTATAATCGATCCTGTTGTATTGGTTTTTGACGCTAAGCTTTTTGCAGCCTCATCAGCAGACGCTTTATCTCTACTTGTAATAACCACTTTTAAACCTTGATTCAACAGCGCCTCTGCAACACCATACCCAATTCCTTTTGTTCCTCCTGTAATTAGTGCTACCTGATCTTTTAATTTCTTATTCATATGTTTTCTGTTTTTTTATAAAATTACAAAAGCACTCCTTAATCCTGAAGTTTAAAATGTTAGAGAAATGATAAAGTTTAAATAGGATTAAACCTTTTGGTAGATCCATAAAATGGTACAATCGTAGATGTAAAAAAAAGAAATAAGAATCCTTAAAATATAAGAATTATAGTGTCATTGTTTTGGTGGATAATTTTCAAAGATTTTCTCAACTAATTTATCAAAATTGTCCTGACGCTTTTCCGGACTTGCATTTTGAGTATAAGTATCTTCACTTATTGCCTGCCAAAACAAGCGCTCTCCGTTACTAACATCTACAAATTCAATAACAATTTCTCTTGTGTGTTTTTGACTGTTTAATGGAATCCCAACAGAAATACCTCCACCAACATTCCGACCTGTTCCTCCTACACCAACACCAACATTACTGTTATTTCTATATTGAACAGTCTCACTATTAATGTCAATATAAAAATCGGCATCATGAGCTTTATTCAATCCTATTTCTTTTAATTTAGAGTCTATAGCTCGTTTTATTCGTTTTGTATCTAATGCGCTTAATCCTGTTTGCATTTCATCAAAATAGTTGTAGGTCTGGTATTGCGAAAAATCTGTTGATTTTTCATAATCATAATTAACCAAAGTCCCGCAAGAAGCGAGCAGGACTGCAACTATCAAAATTTTTAGGCGTTTCATATCTTTTTATTTAAAGATACAAATAATAGTTTGTTTGAAATATGCTTCATCGGAAGCATTTAGTGTATAAATAAATCTAAATGTGATTAGTCTAAGTAACAGTGCAGTTAAAGAGAATGCTAATCATTTAACATGCTCCAGAGTTTATCTTTTAATTCAGTAAGACCTTGCTGTGCCACTGAGGATATAAATAGGTAATTAGCATCTAAATTGGCATCTAAAATCGTGGCCATTTCTGTTTTCAATTCATCATCCAGCATATCTGATTTTGATATACATACAAATCTTTCTTTATCCAGCATCTCAGGATTATATCGTCTTAATTCGTCGAGCAAAATTTCGTACTGTTCAACAATATCTTTGGCATCTGCAGGAATCAAAAACAAAAGAATAGAATTCCTTTCAATATGTCTTAAAAAATAATAGCCCAAGCCTTTACCTTCTGCAGCACCTTCAATAATTCCAGGTATATCTGCCATAACAAACGATTTATAATCGCGATACTCCACTATACCAAGATTTGGTTTTAGGGTTGTAAATTCGTAATCGGCTATCTTTGGTTTTGCAGATGTAAGAACTGACAATAGGGTAGACTTTCCAGCATTAGGAAAACCAACTAAACCAACGTCTGCTAATACTTTTAATTCTAAGGTAATATGGCGTTCTTCCAGAGGAATTCCAGGTTGTGCGTAACGTGGGGTTTGATTGACTGAACTTTTAAAATGCCAGTTACCACGTCCTCCTTTTCCGCCTTCGGCTATAATTTTTTCTTCGCCATCTTCTGTTATTTCGAATAAAATATCATTAGTCTCCGTATCTCTTACTACAGTTCCTAATGGCACTTCAAGGTATTCATCTGCACCATCTGCTCCTGTACTTCTCCCAGAACTACCATGCTCACCATGTCCTGCTCTAATATGACGCTTAAATTTTAGATGAATTAATGTCCATAGGTTTGAGTTGCCTCGAAGTATAACATGACCTCCTCGACCACCATCACCACCATCAGGACCGCCTTTAGCATTATATTTTTCGCGATGTAAGTGCGTAGACCCCTTGCCTCCGTTACCAGAGGATACATGCATTTTTACGTAATCAACAAAATTTCCTTCAGTCATGTTTACTTTTCGCGCTAACGAAAGTCTTTTTAATAATTAATTATTTAATACGTTTGGAACGTCCAATTATAAAATACAAAATTGAACCTAAAATTGGCAGAAAAAGCACAACTAAAACCCAAATAAGCTTATCGTTTGCTTTAAAGCTATTTTTGAGAATGCTTACCAGGGCTAAGATTGGCAAAAATATAACCAATAAAATAATACTAGACCAAACTAATAAGCCAGATTCTGGAGTTATAAAATCCATAATAATTATAAATTATCAATAACCTTACTTAATCGCACTGTAATTTCTTCTATGCTCCCTACGCCATCAACGCCGTAATATTTATCTTGCTCGGCATAATAGTTTTTTAAAATGGCGGTTTTATTATAGTATTCTTTTATTCTATTTCTAATAATGCTTTCATTAGCATCATCTGGTCGTCCGCTAGTTATTCCGCGTTCTAATAATCGCATAACTAGGACTTCGTCATCAACTTCGAGGGCAACCATTGCATTAATTTGCGAATCTTTGCTGTCCATTAGATCGTCCAGGGCTTTTGCCTGTGCATCTGTACGCGGAAAGCCATCAAAAATAAAACCATTAGCACCTGCATTCTTCTCTACTTCTTTATTCAGCATATCAATAGTTACCTGATCTGGTACCAGCTCACCCTTATCCATATAGGACTTAGCCAGCATGCCTAAAGCCGTTTCATTTTTAATATTATATCTAAATACATCGCCCGTAGAAATATGTACTAAATTATATTTCTCCTTTAAAAAATTAGCTTGTGTGCCTTTGCCTGCTCCTGGAGGTCCAAAAAGGACTAAGTTTGTCATGTATTGGGTAGTTTTTAATTGATAGACATCTGGTAAATCTCTTCCTAAACCATCATAGTCTAAACCATAGCCTACAATAAATTTATTGGGAATCTCTTTTCCGACATAATGAAGTTTAAAATCTTTAGCGTAAGCTTCAGGTTTATAAAACAAGGTTGCGATGATTAAGTCTTTTACATTTTCATTCTTAAAAATACGGTGTACCTCCTCAAGCGTTTTTCCTGAATCTATAATATCTTCTAAAATAACTACAGTTCTTCCTGTTAGATCTTGTGTTAATCCAATTAGTCTTTGGATATCTTCGGTAGACTTAACCCCTTCATAAGATGCCAATTTAATGAAGGTAACTTCACAAGGCTTAGGATACTTTTTTACAAAATCGCTCACAAACATAAACGACCCGTTCAAAATACCAACAAAAACTGGCATTTCATCACCCAAGTCCTTAGCAATAGCATCTACCATGTTTTGCACAGCTTCAGCTATTTCTTCTTCAGAAATAAATGGTTTAAAGTATAAATCGTGAAGCTTAATCAAAACGAGATTATTTTAGAAACGCAAAGATAATCATTTGATTAACTCTAGACGATTTTTTGATTTACGAATTTGGAAGTATGTATCTTATTTAGTGTATTTTTGTAGTAAAATGACAGTCTAATTTTAAAGATTTCCACCGCTGTGGAAAGTGCATATGAATTATTTTTCATCTAATTTTAAACTTGGGATACTCGGTGGAGGTCAATTGGGCAAAATGATGCTATACGATACGCGCAAGTATGACATTTACACCTGTGTATTAGATCCTAGTGAAGATGCGCCGTCTCGATTAGCGTGTAACGAATTTACCGTAGGTGATTTATTAGATTATGATACAGTTGTAAATTTTGGGCTGGATCTTGATGTGCTTACAATAGAAATTGAAAACGTGAATGTCGATGCTTTAGAAACGCTCGAAACCAAAGGCGTAAAAGTATTTCCCTCCTCTAAAACGTTACGCTTTATTCAAAATAAAGCCACTCAAAAATTATTCTACCGAGACCATAAT
>JABDKL010000098.1 GCA_013002225.1 Winogradskyella sp. | reverse complement strand
GGTGTCGTTGTATAAACACGAGTACATACACCACGTCTCTGAGGACACGAATCTAAAGCAGCCGATTTACTCTTCTTGGTTATTTTGGCTCTTCCTTTTCGTACTAATTGTGAAATTGTTGGCATATATTTCTATATAAAATTTATTTATCCCTCACTTTTGAGGGCTGCAAAGGTAGAAATATATATTTATAATTCAAACACTTGAGAATTTATTTTTTAAAGAAATATTCAGTTTCATTTTATACCTATATAATAAGGTCTATTTTTACGTTATTATTTTAGTTATTCCGTATTCGTTTAATGTCTTTTTATCTACGCTTTATTATTCTCGTGCTTTTGATTGTTTCAAATCAATTGAAAGGACAATCACTTAACCTAAAAATTATCGGTGAAAACAAATTAAAGACAACAATAATAGATTCACTTGACTATTCAAAATCTTTCGATAACTATAAAAATTTGCAATTAGAGGTCGAAACTATGAAACAAAGACTTCATAGAATTGGTTACATAGATACTACTGTAGAACACATAACAAAACGAAATGATACGTTGTTTAATGTAGATTTAGTTTTAGGACAAAGAGTTACGCAGATCCAAATACATTATCCCAGTACTTTTAATACGGATTTATTAAAATATATAAAATACACATCTGGAAATAAATTCTTTATTTTAAAGACGGCCCAACTTGAATCTGTTTTAAAAGAACTCAATGCGAAGATAGCGGAAGATGGCGATCCTTTCTCTACACTTCAATTGGCAAATATTAAAAGAGTAAATCCGCAAATGATTGCGGCAGATCTAGAAATTAATAGTAATCAAAAAAGACGTATTGACCATATTATTGTTAAAGGGTACGAAAACTTTCCGAAATCTTACATTAAGCGGTTTTTAAATCTTAAAACAGGAAAATCCTTTAAACTTAATGCCATTAACAAAAAGGTTAGCTTATTAGAAGATTTACGATTTGCAAGTAAAATAAAAGATCCGGAAGTTTTATTTACACAAGACTCCACGACACTCTACCTATATATTGAAAAAACCAGAACAAATAATTTTGACGGTTATCTAGGATTTGGAACAAATGAAAATACCAGCAAGGTTGAGTTTGATGGATACTTAGATTTACGCCTTGTTAATAACCTTAACTATGGTGAGTCCTTAAACTTATATTATAAAAGTGACGAAATAGATCAACAAACGTTTAGAATCAATTCCAAAATGCCCTATTTATTGGGATCACCAATTGGACTCGAAGTAGGATTACAAATATTTAGAAAAGACACAACCTTTTCTAACGCTAGTCAATACGCAAAATTAAATTATCAAATTAACGCACACCATAGTTTAGGTATTGGCATCTCCACTACTAATTCTGCAAACTTATTAGATAACGACACTTTTACCCTAAACGACTATACGACTAACCTATATACTTTAAATTATAATTATATCCTCCCTCAATTATATGACAAGTTATTTCCGGTAAATTTCTGGTTTGATCTGTCTTCCGGTTTTGGGCAAAGAACTAATAATTTAGGAAGTATCAATCAAAATGTGTTTAATATTGAAACTTATAAAATCTTCAATTTAAATACTAAAAATAGTTTTTACACCAGAGTGAATGCTGCGCTTCTAACATCAGATAATTATTTAGACAATGAACTATTTCGATTTGGAGGCATTAATTCTATAAGAGGTTTCGAAGAAAACAGTTTGGTTGCTAATCTATATGGTGTTATTAACACTGAGTACCGATATCGCCTAAATACGTCTATTTATGTTCACTCGGTTTTAGACGCTGCATATTTTGAAAATCAAGTCACTAATGACAAGGAAAAGTTGTTTGGGTTTGGATTTGGGTTTGGCCTTCTGACCAATGCTGGATTATTTCGTTTAAATTATTCCAGCGGCAAATCAGAAAATAGACCTTTTAGGTTCTCAGACTCTAAAGTCCATTTAAGCTTAACAGCAACCTTTTAGTTAAAAAAAATAAAGCATAAATTTGAGTGCTTAAAAAGAAAATTTTAATGATCAAAAAACTACTATTTAGTTTAGCAATTTTATTTACCCTAAATCTAAGCTTCGGGCAAAATACAATGGGCACAATCTTAGTAACTGAAGATGCCTATGAAGGCTACACCCTGTTTTCTACTCATACCAAAGCATATTTAATTGATAATTGTGGGCGTGAAATTAATTCTTGGTCTAGCACTTACCCTCCTGGTAATGCTGTTTACCTCATGCCTAACGGCAATTTACTTAGAGCAGGAAGACTAGTACAAAGCCCTAACCCTGTCTCATTTGGGGGCACAGGAGGCGTAGTAGAGATTTTTGATTGGGACGGCAACATCATTTGGACGTGGATAGATAGCTCTGACACCTCCAGACAACATCATGATGTTTATCCCTTACCAAATGGCAATGTACTCATATTAGCTGCCACTGTTGTAGACGGTATAGATGCCATAGAGGCCGGAAGGGACCCAGACCAACTCACAGACAACCAATTATATAATGAGCGCATATATGAAGTTGAGCCAGTTGGAGCTACTGGAGGGAATATTGTTTGGGAATGGAATGTCATGGATCATATCATTCAGGATTTTGATGCTTCAAAAGACAATTTTGGTAGTGTTGAAAATAACCCAGGAAAAATTGATATCAATTTTTTAAATGGGTTTGAACCGGTTAAAAATTGGTTGCATTTTAATGCCATTCAATATCACGAAGCTTTTGATCAGATCGTAATAAGCTCAAGACGAATGAGTGAAATTTGGATTATAGACCATAATACAACTACCGCTGAAGCCGCAGGCCCATCGGGAGATTTACTCTATCGATGGGGCAATCCCCAAGCTTATAGACAAGGTACGGAAAATGACAGGAAGCTCTATGGCCAGCATACCCCCTACTACATCCCGGAAGGACTTCCTAATGAAGGAAAATTAGTGATTTTCAACAATGGTTTTGGACGCATGCCAGACTATTCTCAAGTCGATATTATAGAACCTCCTGTAGATACCAATGGAAATTACACCTATATTCCAAATACTGCTTATGGCCCTACATCCACCTTTTATACCTATCCTGCTACACCACCAACAGAAAACTCTGACTTCTATTCTGCTATAGTAAGTAGTGCTCGTCAACTTCCTAATGGGAATATTTTAATTTGTGAAGGACGTGAAGCTCGCTTTTTTGAAATAGATTCTAATGAAAATATAGTTTGGGAATATATTTCACCAATAAGTAACGCGGATGGCGCTACTTACGAACAAGGAAATTCACCACCGCCAAATAATTTTGCATTCAGAGCTACCAAATTTAGTCCAGACTATCCTGCGTTTGCCGGACGTGATCTTACACCAGGAGAGCCTTTAGAAACTAATCCGGATTTATCGGCTTGCAACACTTTAAATACAATTAATACAAACCAACCTATAGTTGGTTTATTTCCCAATCCAACAGAAAATACTATTACTATAAATACCAACCTCCAAATTGACAAAATTGAGGTGTTTACAACCCTAGGTCAAAAGGTATTAGAGTCACAATCTAATTCCGTCGATCTATCCTCTCAGGAAAAGGGCATGTATTTTCTAAGGATCTATTCTGATCAGAAGATAATAACAAAAATGGCCATCAAAGGATAAAACCTATATGTTTGCGGATCGAAACACTACTCTTTCTACGTAAATCCATTCAATTTTTTTTAGGTATTAAAATTGAAATAATTGTGCTATTATGAATATTTTAAACCAATATTCGAAAAGGGTATCTATTAAAAGAAACCGAACTTTCTTTTTGCTAATACTACATATTTCAACTATAAAATTCTAAATTTTCCTTAGTTCGAGTGTCTCAAAATTAATTCAAACTTGCTCTTCAAACCCTCGTCAACTAAAGACTTGTTAACTTTTCTTAACACATTATGTGCATTTTTTTAACATATTTTATGTTAATTCTTGCATATTTAACAATTATTTGGGATTTTTACGGCACTAATCATCAACTATATAAAAATTATGAAAATTAATTTGAAAGGAATTCTAACGCTATTCCTTGCGTTAGTCGTGCAATTATCTTTTGCACAGGAGAAAACAATTACAGGGACAGTAACAGATGAAGCTGGTCTTCCTTTGCCTGGCGTCAACATTTTGATTAAGGGAACAATTAAGGGTTCTCAATCTGATATTGATGGAAAGTACTCCATTGAAGCTAATGTCGGAGACACCTTAGTGTTTTCGTATTTAGGATTTAATAGTCAATCTGTGGTTGTAAAAGACGCAAACACTATCAATGTCACTATGGTTGAGGATGTTTCAGTCTTGGACGAGGTCATTATTAATGCTCTAGGTATAGAGAAAAAGAAAGATGACGATTTAAGTTCAACATCTATTGTTAAAGTAGATCAATTGCAAAGATCTGGGGAAGCTGGAGTACTTCAAGCATTATCAGGTAAAACGTCTGGTGTAAACATCACAAGAAACTCAGGGGACCCTGGTGCTGGTGCATATATTCAGATTCGTGGACAGAACACCATTTTGGGAGATAGTAGCCCACTAATAGTAATTGATGGAGCTATAATCTCCAATAACTCAATAGGTGGTGGTACTGCTGGTGTAGTACAACAATCTCGATTGAATGATATTAACCAGGAAGATATCGAATCTATTTCAGTATTAAAAGGTGCTTCTGCAGCGGCTGTTTATGGAACCGGTGCTGCAAATGGTGTAATCGTTATAAAAACAAAACGCGGAACCCGTGGTGGTAAGAAATGGAAAGTCGAATACAAGAATAGCTTTTCATTTGACCAGGTAAATGTGGAATGGGAGAAGCAAGGCATTTTTGGACAAGGATTTGGAGGCGTTGATCATTTAACAGGATCAGGACAATCAAATACAGGTTTCTCTTATGGAGGTAGAATTGATGCAAGATCTGGAGGTCCAGATACGGTAGATACGTCAGGAGCTTATTTTGAAGCTGCAAATGGTACTTTATATTACCCAGTTACTCAGAAAAATTCGACAGAGGTCTTTAATCAAATTAATAGAGATGCTGTTTTTAAAACTGGTGTAACTATAGAAAACAATGTAAGCTTAAGCCATTCTGGCGAAGATTCCAGAACATTTGTTAGTGTTTCTAATTGGGATCAGGATGGTATATATTCAGGAGCATCTGATTATCGAAGAACAAGTTTAAGAATGAATTCTGATATTGATATTACAGATAAATTTATTCTAAAAATGTCTTCAACTTATGTCAATATAGAGTCTAATCGTGTTCAAACAGGGTCCAACCTTAATGGTCTTTATTTAGGTTACCTCAGAACATCACCAGATTTTGATATGAGAGATTACGTCGGTACTTATTTCAGCCCAAGTGGCGTTCCTACGCCAAACTCTCACAGAGGTTACAGACAGTTACTTGGTTCTTCCAGAACATTTAATGCTACAAATGGTACGTTTAGTTATAACTCACCAGCATATAATAATCCGCTTTGGACTATCAATAAGCAGAAAAATTTAAATGAGGTTAATCGTTTTATTTTTGCTCCCGAGTTAAATTACGAGATCAATGACAATCTATTGTTAACTGGTCGATATAGTTTAGATTATTACCAGGATAATAGAATAAATTATTGGCCTGCTGGTTCTGCTGGAGATGGAACAAATGGTCTCTTTAGTGAAGACAGAATAACAGAAAGTAACCAAAACATAAATCTTTTTGTTTCAGGTTCTGCTAATATATTAGATGATCTAAGAATGGATTATACCGTAGGTACACAATTCTTTCAAAATAAATATAAGCGTTTAAGTGCTGAAGAAACAAATTTCACAAATCCAGATGAAGTATTCCTAAACTTAGGAAATGCAACTTCAGCAAACTCGAATGCAAGTGACTTTATTTCTCTTACTAGAAAATCTGGTGCCTTTGCATTGTTAAACTTCGATTATAAAAATGAATTTTTATTTGAGTTAACAGCGAGAGGTGAATATGTATCTAGCTTACCAAACGCTGGTATGATATTTTATCCAAGTGCTTCTGCGGGTTGGAATTTTACCAGACACGTAGAAGATACTAATGTAATTTCTTTTGGTAAATTGAGATTATCCTATGGTGAAGTTGGTATTGAGCCAGCTCCTTACTCAACAGAAACTTACATTTCTACCGGAGGTGTATTTTCTGGTTGGGGCGATGGTTACGAAGGTGCACTATACGGAAACCCACTTTCTCAATCTGCGACACGAGGTAACCCGGATTTAAAAGAAGAGCGTATTAAAGAATTTGAAATAGGTTTTGACACTAGATTTTTTGACAATCGATTAAGCTTATCAGCAACGTATTACAATAGAACTTCTGAAGACGTATTACTAGAACTTCCAGTTGCTCCATCTGCAGGATTTGGAACACAGTTAGTCAACGCAGCAGAAATCTCTAATAAGGGTGTTGAATTAGACCTGTCGGGAACAATAATTAATACCGCAGATTTACAATGGAACATGAATATAAGTTACACACGAAATGTAAGTTTGGTAGAAGACATGGCTGGAAGTGCATATTTTGCATTAAACGGATTTACATCTAATTCTTCTGGTGTGGCCGAAGGACAACCATTTGGAGTTTTAAGAGGTACAAAGTATGCAAGAGATAGCAATGGCGATTTAATTTTGAATGCTAACGGTTTTCCAACTGCTTCTGCAACTGAAGATTTTATTAGTGATCCTAATCCAGAATGGAGAGGTGGTCTAGGTACTTCAGTTTCTTACAAAGGATTCCGATTATCGGCATTATTAGAAACCTCTCAAGGAAATGATGTTTGGAATGGTACAAAAGGGGTTTTATACTTCTTCGGTATACATCCTGATACTGCTGTTGAAACCGTAGCCTCACAAGATTTAGTAAATTCGGCTGGAGATGTTATTCCTTCTGGCACCACGTTTAGAGGATTTGAACAAGATTTTGGAGCAGGACCTGTGGCTGTAGACGGCACTTGGTGGAGAGGTAATGGTGGTGGATTCGGTGATGTCGGAGAACCATTCCATGAAGATGCTTCCTGGACAAGATTAAGAGAATTATCCTTATTTTACACAATACCAGCAGATGCAATAGCAAAACTAGGCTTAACAAATGCAGAAATAGGTATCACAGGGAGAAACTTAATTTTATGGACAGATATCGAAGGATTTGATCCAGACAACAACTTAACAGGTGCTTCTAAAGGTAGAGGACTAGAATACTTTAGCAATCCTGGTACAAAATCATTTATAACAACGATTAGATTAACATTCTAAAAAAACACAGAACAATGAAAAAATTCGCATATATACTTTCGTTTATAGTACTCACAATGGGCTTAGCCTGTGAGTCCTATACTGAAGACTTGAATACGGATCCTAATCAATTTAGTAGTGCTCCGCCAGAACTAATTATTGGACAAGCACAACTCGGCTGGATGCAATTAGTAACTAGTAACAGTGCTAGATACGCAGGTATTTTTATGAACCACTTTACGGGTGAAGATCGCCAATACATAACAGTAAATGAATATTCAACGACTGCATCAGATTATGATGACACTTGGGACGATGCTTATGTAGACGGAATCACCCAAGCCCAATTAACTAAAAATCTGGCATTAGATACTGGAAATAATTTATTGGCAGGAATCGCTCAAATCTGCGAAGCTGCAATATTTGGGGAGATGGCAGCGCTATTCGGAGACATTCCATTCTCAGAAGCGAATGACATTGACAATTTTCCTAATCCAGCCTACGATTCACAAGCCTCTGTTTTGGCAGGTGTACAGGCTTTACTAGATGATGCTATTACAAAAGTTGGTTCAGAACCAGCTTCCATATATGCTGGAAACCGACTATCCAGTGATGCAACTTGGGCAGAAATAGCGCATTCGTTAAAAGCACGATATTATTTAATAGCAAAAGACTATTCTAATGCCCTAACAAGTGCACGTAATGGAATTTCAACGCCAGAAGGAAGCTTAGTATCGCTGCATACAACTTCAACAAATACTGAAAACTTATATTATCAATTTATGGTAGATGAGCGCGATGGTTATTTAGGAGCTACAGAATCTCACTTATTACATCTTTTAAATGGGACGGTTGCACGAGAAATTGCAACACCAGGTGATGCCGAGCGATTAGACTTTTACTTTACACCTTATAGTGGTGGTACTGGACATGCGCCAAACGTGACTGTTAACGGTGTTTTTGCAGAAACAGCATCTATGAATATTATTTCATACGAAGAAGTAAAGCTTATTGAAGCTGAAGCGGCTAACCGCACTGGAGACCCGGGAGATGTTGCAGCATTTAATGAAGTAAGGAGTTATTTAGCAAGTGTTTATAATAGCAGTTTTCCTCCTACAACGTCGGTTACAGGAAGTACTGACCTATTACGAGAAATTTTAGAAGAAAAATACATTACTTTAATTGGTGAGTTACAACCGTTTCATGACATTAGAAGAACTGATAACATACTTAATGTACCACCTAAAACAGGAAATGTTATTCCACAAAGGTTCATATATCCACAGGTAGAAATAGACACTAACCCAAATGTGCCTTCTCCCTTACCAACGTTATTTGATCCAACACCGATAAATTAATTTTTTGAGTTAGCCTTTTAAAAATTAACTAAAGACCACTTATTTATTTAAGTGGTCTTTTCTATTTAACAAAAATGGCAATTAATCTAATATTATAAATATTGTTCTATATTTTTACACCATGGAAAAAGAAACTACGATTTTTGGCATCCGTGCGATAATAGAAGCGATTAAATCAGGAAAAACTATTGATAAAGTTTTTATGCAAAAAGGGCTTAGAGGTGAACTTTTTCAGGAATTAGAATCTATTATTAGAGCTGAAGGTATTAACTCCTCTTATGTACCGATTGAAAAGCTAAACAGGCTCACTAGAGGAAACCACCAGGGTGCAGTTGCCCAAATCTCACCTATAGAGTTTCATGACATTGACAATCTGGTAATGCGAGTAATGGAAAGTAGCAAAACACCTTTATTCCTATTACTGGATCAGTTAAGCGACGTAAGAAATTTTGGTGCTATAGTTCGTACCGCTGAGTGCACCGGAGTCTCTGGTATTATAATTCAAAAAAAAGGAGGTGCACCAATAAATGGTGACACTATAAAAACCAGTGCTGGTGCTATATTTAAAATACCTATTTGTAAGGTCGATCATATAAAAGATGCTGTATTTCATATGCAAGCCTCAGGGATTAAGGTAATTGCCGCCACCGAAAAGGCAACAGATTTTGTATTTGACGTTTCTTTTAAAGAGCCTTGTGCAATAATAATGGGCTCGGAAGGTAGGGGTATTAATCCTTCTGTATTAAAAGTAGTCGATCATCAAGCTAAACTCCCAATTTTAGGAGATATTGAATCCTTAAATGTTTCGGTTGCTTGTGGTGCCTTTTTATACGAAGCCGTTAGACAACGAAGTTAAAACCAATTCTGTACGTTAAAAACGTTAATAAATTGACAGACCGTTAGGCATCATTCTTTTTCCTTCTTAAAAATATAGTTGATTTTTGAAGCCTCGTGCGTATTTCTTTCTGATTCGTTCTCAGATTCGACGTCGTTTTCAACAGCTTTTTCAAACTCAATAAAATTGCCATTCTTGTCAAAATGTTTCATAAACGGATCTTCTTCTTCGTTATAACTAGGCTCTTCCCATTTGAAGCGCTCTGGCTTAGCCACATGTTTTCTAAAAATTAATGCAAATAAAAATCCTGTAATTAAGCCTCCAAGATGCCCTTCCCAAGACATTCCTGCTTTAATAGGAAACACATACCATATCATACTACCATATAGAAATACCACAATTAAGGACAATGCTATTAGACGGTAATGCTTTGCAAAAATACCTTTGAAAAATATAAAGCTTACCAATACGTAAATTAAACCGCTGGCACCTATATGATTTCCAGAATCTCCAATTAACCAAGTTAGAAAGCCGGACAAAAGGACTCCATAAAGTAGTATCTTCCATGCAATCTTATTATAGAAATAAAATAATGCTAAGGACAATACAAATAGCGGTATAGAATTATTATAAAGATGATTAAGGTCTCCATGCAAAAAGGGACTTGTAAATATGCCTAACAGGCCTTCTATCTTTTGCGGTCTTATACCTAAAGACTTAATACCATAATCGATCTGGACCTGATACCAAAATACCGCCCAAATTAGAAACAGTATCAGAAAAGGGTAAATAACGACACTATTTGAATATTTAAATTGTTGTACTGCCATATTAAAATCTATAAAAGCATATACTCAAATTTACATCCAAAAATGAATACGCTGTAATATTGTCATAACTAATCATTTAAAGTGTATTAATTTTAGTGGCATTTTGTAATTTTACATGATGAATACGCCTTTAGCAGAACGATTACGCCCAAAAACTCTTAGCGACTACTTAAGCCAACAGCATTTAGTTGGTAAAGAAGGAATGCTATATCAACAAATTAAAAGTGGTATTATTCCTTCCTTGATCCTTTGGGGTCCACCTGGTATTGGAAAAACAACCTTAGCAAATATTATAGCAAATGAATCTGATCGGCCGTTTTTTAAATTAAGTGCAATCAATTCTGGTGTTAAAGACATAAGGGATGTTATTGATAAGGCAAAAAAAAGTGGAGGATTGTTTACTGCAAAGAATCCTATTTTATTTATTGACGAAATTCACCGATTTAGCAAATCACAACAAGATTCGCTTCTAGAAGCGGTAGAAAAAGGATGGGTTACATTAATTGGTGCCACGACTGAGAACCCAAGTTTTGAAGTTATTTCTGCTTTATTATCGCGATGTCAAGTTTATACTTTAAATGCATTTAGCAAAACTGATTTGGAAGCGTTGTTAAAAAGGGCTATGGCTGAAGATTCTGTAATTTCTAAATTAAATATTAAATTAAAAGAAACTGAAGCCTTATTGAGATTATCAGGTGGCGATGCCCGAAAATTATTAAATATTTTTGAACTCTTAGTGACCTCATTTGAAAAAGAACCTATCGTTATTACCAACGCGCTTGTAACAAAACAAATACAAACTAAAGCTGCACGCTATGACAAGACTGGCGAGCAGCACTACGATATAATTTCGGCATTTATTAAATCGATACGTGGTAGCGATCCCAATGCTGCAGTTTACTATCTCGCCCGAATGTTAGAAGGAGGTGAAGATGTTAAGTTTATTGCAAGACGATTATTAATTTTGGCCAGTGAAGACATTGGCAATGCTAATCCAACGGCGTTGGTAATAGCTAATAATACCTTTCAAGCTGTTACTGTAATTGGCAATCCAGAATCCCGTATCATATTGAGCCAATGCGCCACCTATTTAGCGTGTTCTCCTAAAAGTAACGCCGCTTATGAAGCGATAAATAAAGCACAGCAAAAGGTAAGAGACACTGGTGATCTATCGGTGCCACTACCTATTAGAAATGCACCGACAAAACTTATGAAAGAGTTGGGGTATGGCGACACCTATAAATATGCACATAATTACCAGAATAATTTTGCCGATCAGGAATTTTTACCTTCTGAAATAACGAATACAACCTTTTACGATCCCGGCAACAATGCACGTGAAAATGCACAGCGTAGTTTCTTAAAGGCACTGTGGAAGGATAAATATGGTTATTAAAATTTAATATTTAAAACTTTTGATTCAGATCTTTCGCCATCATTTTCAGAATATATCCATTGACCCGACTTTTTAAAGACTATCGCATTTTTGTCTTTAACGATATAAATATCTTCAGAATCCGTACGCAACAATTCCATAATTACCTTAGGAGTAGCATCTACGATTTGGTAGCCATAACTTACAGCTTGCGCATAGTAAATTTCTGTATCTGGATTTAAATTCGACGTCGTAATAATTTCGATATCTGCTATTTCAGTTGTATTATTTTCAGTTGATACATTGTGTTTTTTAGAGGCTTCTTTTTCATCAGAATCTGACTTTTCTTCCACCGCTTCATCAGCCTTAGGCAGATACCTATAGTTATTGATTTCAAAAGAATCAAATGCTTCGCTCAAAGCTTCGTGATGTGCTTTTTCATAATTATTTTTACCAGACTCTCCTTCCTTTGAAGTATATACAACTTTGCCATAACAGTCTTTTAGAACCAATTGGAGTTTAGTTTTTCTAAATCCTCCGGAGCCTGGTATCACGTCAGCATACATTGCCAAACACCTATCTTTGAATAAATCGTCTGGCAACTGCTCTTCATCAAAATAGACGTTAAAGCCTTTGTTATTGAACAGATGCTTGGTGTAAGTATTTAGCCGGTACGTATTTTGGCCTTTTAAAAAATCATAACTTAATGGTACTATTACATATTTATATGAATTGATATCGGATTGGGCATCTGATTTAAATGCAATACAGATAATACCTAGGATTAATAGGAATTGTTTCATTATAAAAAATTTTTTATTTCTTTTAAATAGGTGACTTTTTTGAAGGCATTGTTGGTATTAATTTTTTTATAGTCAAAATGGATTGTATCCATATTTAGTTTTTTTGCACCTATTATATCGGCCTCTAAACTGTCACCAATCATTATGCTTTCGTGCGGTTCTGCCTCTGCGAGGTTCAATGCAAATGTAAAAATTTTTGGATTAGGCTTTTTTACGCCAACCATTTCTGAATTTGTTACAGTTTTAAAATAATGTCTTATGTTAGAAGTTCGCATTTTTCGTTCTTGTGCTTCTTCAAAACCATTAGTAATTATATGAAGTGTATATTTACTTTTTAGGTAATCTAAAATATCGAAAGTATCCTCAAATAAATGATTAAAACTTGCCAAATGCACAATATAATCTTCCGATAAAGTATTGATTATATTATCGTGAATATTAAAATTTATTGCATCAAAAGCTTCTTTTAACCTACCATAACGTAAATCGTGCTTAGACACACGCTCCTCCCTGTAAAGCTTCCAGTACTTAAGGTTAATAGGTTCATAAACACTTAAGAAGTGATCTAGCTCAACTTCGATATTATTAAGTTTAAAAATTTTATCGAAAGTTAAACCAGAGTTTTTATCAAAATCCCATAGCGTATGGTCTAGATCAAAAAATATGTGTTTTATGGTTCGTTTCATTCGGCTGATTCCAATATTAAATTAAAAAGCGATCTGTAACCTTTCCAGAGACTTAAATTACTAAACGTATAATTATGAAAAACGGGTGTAAAGGTACCATTCACAGCTTTAATTTCATTAATAAGCTTTTGAAGATGCTCCTTCTTGTCTAATTGAGATCTATACTTTAATAGCGCGAAATCTAAGCAATGATAGGGATTTATTTGCAACGGAGTTTGCACCTCAAAATCTAAATCATAAAACTGAAACGGTGTACAAGTTCCAGCCCTAAAGCCAAGAGTATCTATATAACCCATTGAATAATCCTGGTTTATTTCGAGCTCAACTAAATTTCTGTAGGAGGATGGTAAATTTAATTTTGAGAATGAGTGACGAACCGCACTTAAGTCGGTGTTTATTATACCTTCCATCTTAATCTTTTCTTTCTTTAAAACAGAAATGTCCTCTAAAGCAAAATACGAAACTTTTAAACCTACATTACAATAATCTGCCACTGACTTTATGAGGGAGACAAACTGCTTTTTATTTGCATTTATATTTTTATCGTAAGTTGAGTAATCACCAATTAAAAATAATACTATAAATTTAAACTTACTCTGTTTTTGTTTTGTAATTACCCACTTAAATGTATCATAAGGATCTCTTTTAAAACCCGTTAAAACTGAAAACCGTTGATACATTTTTTTTAATCTGAGATGCCCAATATCACTGAATATTCCGCCCAATGTTCTTAGAAGTCCCTTTTGCTTAAAATAGTAAGCTGAAGGCACATCAATAACTGGTTTTATTTGATAGTTTCGTTTTGGAAACTCAAATTCGGTAAAGCGTTTCTGCAAAACAGCTTTGAGTTTGTAAGACCAGATATCGACCACTGGCTGATTTAAAAACCGATGATTATACCCTAAACTTTCTTTAGACATGAATCGCCCATACTGATCTTTTACATGCGGCAAATACTCCTCATACCGACTTAACAAATAAAATGATGCTGCAAAAATGTCAAAAGGTAGGTCACTGCGTTCGCCTGTGGCAAAAAATCCTTTGGTATTATCCCAATCCTGAACATTTATATCTAAATCTGATAATCCATTTTCAAATAATAATTCATTACTCCTTACAAACAACTCATTACTAAGTGGTTGTCGGGTATAGGACATTTTTAAACTGTCGTGGGCAATAAAGTCCTCGACTTTAGAAGTGAACTTTACCTCAATACCCAATATTCGTTTACAAATATGCTTAAACGTATAAGTTAAACGTGGTGTAATTTTATGTGTGTAAACTAATAGCATTATAATATTTCTTCGTCTGCAAAACTAAAATACGCTTTCTCGGTTACAATAATATGGTCCAAAACCTTAATATCTAAACTTTGAGCAGCCGTCTTTAATTTTTGAGTAATATTCTTGTCTGACTGACTTGGCTTTAAGGTACCTGATGGATGATTATGACATAGAATTAATGCGGTAGCGCCCACTTCTAAGGCATTTTTAAGGACCAATCTTACATCTACTAAAGTCCCGGTAATTCCGCCTTTACTAAGTTGATTTTTTTGAATAATTTTATTTGAATTGTTAAGATACAATATCCAAAATTCTTCATGTGGTAACTCCCCTAAGATAGGTTGCATTAGATCATAAACAGACCTACTCGATGTAATTTTCGCTAATTGCAAACCGTCTTCTAAACGTCGGCGCCGTCCCAGTTCTAGAGCTGCAGTAATAGAAATTGCCTTGGCCTCACCAATGCCTTTAAATTGTACGAGTTGCTTTATAGAAAGTTTACCTAGAGCATTTAGATTATTATCAACATGAGCTAAAATACGCTTGCTTAAATCTACAGCACTTTCTTCTCTACTGCCGGACCCAATAATAATGGCAAGCAATTCTGCATCACTTAGAACGCTTTTGCCTTTATCTCTAAGTTTTTCTCTGGGTTGATCGTCTTGCGACCAATCTTTTATCGAAAAGGTTGTCTGTTTTTCTGACATGCTCTAAAGATAAAAAATTGTAAATTTAAGCGTCTATATAAGTGGACTTAAAATCAATTAAAATGAAATCTATTTTTGAAGAAGATAGTTATAACGAAATTAAGGAACGAATCTCAAAGTTGAATGATAACACACAAGCACGGTGGGGAAAAATGAATGTCGGACAAATGACCTGGCATTGTCAAGGTCCTTTTAATATTATTCTTGGTAAGGATCATTACGGAATGAAACCTAACTGGCTTGCCAAATTATTATTTAAAAAGTCACTTTACAACAGTAAACCTTGGAGAAAAGGTTTACCTACTGCTAAGTTTTTAAAAACGCAAGAGCAAAAAGACCTGAATGTTGAAAAAGCAAAGCTTGAGGCTTTAATCGATGAGACCTTTGCTCAAAGAGATAAGCCAGAATGGGAGCCACATCCTGCATTTGGTTATTTTACAACTCAACAATGGGGACAAATGCAATATAAACACTTAGATCATCATTTAAGACAGTTTGGCGTATAATGAAATACCCTCCAAAACATCATCAGGACAATGACAAAAATCACATGATTGAAGTCATAAAAACTTATCCTCTTGCCACTGTAATTTCCGTTAAAGACAATGCACCACTAATTACACACCTTCCTCTAATTTATGAGAACGGCAAACTCGTAGGTCACATTGATATTTATAACCCACAAATTGATTTGCTTAAAGCAAATAATAATGTTACTGTGCTTTTCGGTGGTCCACAATGTTATATTTCACCTACCATATATTCTACAACACAATTACCAACCTGGAATTATATAAAAGTACATATAAAAGGAAAGGTTAAAGCCATAGAAAGTAAAGCAGCATTGAAACAATCATTAATTACAATGACGGAGTTTCTGGAAGCACCAGACCATAAGTATGTTTTAGAACCTGAAAATCCACGTTTAGATGCTAATCTCAACTATATAGAAATGTTCGAAATTGAGATTACCGATTGGGAAGGCAAATTTAAACTCTCACAAGACAAACGACCTATAGATATCCAAGCTGCACGAGAGGAACTTGTAAGAGCAAACCAAGAGAGTGTAAGACAATTCTTAGATAAGGTATTTTAAAATTCGTAACTTAAATCACAAACACGGCTACAATGAAAGACCTTAAAACAGAAAATATCCAACAAGAAGTATTCGATCTTTATGACGACTATGCCCACAATAAGCTAAATAGAAAACAATTTATAGAAAAACTTGGTTTATATGCGGTTGGCGGGCTAACAGTGTCCTCTCTATTAAGTTTTATGTCGCCCAATTACGTAGACACTTTATTAGTGAAGCCGAATGACCCAACGATAGATTCTGAATATATTATTTACGCTTCCCCAAAAGGCGGAGGCACCATTAAAGGCTTATTATCCCAGCCAAAAGACAACACAGTTAAGTTACCTGGTGTCATCGTTGTTCATGAAAACAGAGGATTAAATCCGTATATAGAAGATGTTGGTCGTCGTACTGCAAAAGCTGGTTTTATTTCTCTTGCACCAGATGCTTTAACACCTCTTGGTGGTTACCCTGGAAATGATGACGATGGTAGAGCAATGCAACGAAAAAGAGATAGAAATAAAATGTTAGAGGATTTTGTTGCCGCATATCACCATCTCAAAAATCATAAAAATTGTACTGGTAAAGTTGGTGTCGTTGGCTTTTGTTTTGGTGGTTATATTGCAAATATGATGGCAGTACAGTTACCCGAACTAGGGGCAGCAGTACCATATTATGGAAGACAGCCAGAAGCCGAGGACGCCGTTAAAATTAAAGCACCACTCCTACTTCAATATGGTGAATTAGACACTAGAGTAAATGCAGGTTGGCCAGCATATGAAGATATCCTCAAAAAAAATAGCATTGCTTACACTGCTTATATCTACCCAGAAGTAAATCATGGTTTCCATAATAACACAACACCACGTTACGACAAAGAGGCAGCAAACTTATCTTGGGACCGCACCATAGCATTTTTTAATAAACACTTAAAGTAGAATCCCGTTTTTAATACATTCTGTAAGGTTTCATAAATTAGGTAACTAATGTATCTTTACAGCCCTTAAAAATTAGGAATTTATGCAAGATCAGAATCTTTACAATTATATAAACATATTATTAAAAAATGTACCTTCAGACTGGGTAAATCTTACAACCCATAGACTAGACATTTACAATGAGTCGCTGGCAAAAACTCAATTCCTGGATCAGTTTGAAACACTATATCAAAATAGTAATGCAAAAACCTCTTCACTACAAGTTTTACCTACTGCGTACGATTATATTAGACTAGGACATCCATTATCTTGCATATTAGAATGGGCGATCTCAAAAATATATGGACAAAAACCAGAACACGTTATTAGTTTTTCATCACAAGTCATGCCCATTTTAGCCGTATTGCGAGCTAATCTCATTTCTGGTAAAAAAACACAAATTTGTTATGTAGGTAACTTACCAGACTCATTTGATGCTGAACTTATTAGGCGCGTTTACAACTACAGTTTTGAAATCAAAAAAGTTGAAAAACAAGACGATATATCTACTTTTAATGGGAGTACTATTTTTATCTCTAAACAGAGTGAAATGGGCACAATAACACTGAACCCCTTGGTAGATTTCTATATTAATTTGTTTCCTGAGCTAGGCAGTGTTTTAATTATTAACGGAGCGGATAAGGACGATTACGTTTCGAACATACAACATGTTAGACGTCGCGAAACGATTGCTATGACACCTTCTAACTCTCTGATTGCACTAAAGACCTTAGGGGATCGATCTAGTTATGCATCCGCAAATAATAGCAAGAATCATGACAAAAAAAGCGTTTTAAAATCTATTGAATCCATTACAGCTACGAGCACAAAACCGATAGTTGGGTCAAGTGGTTTGTCAATTCAATATGCTATTATGATGGGACTAATCGATGATGCACAAGGTAATTATCATGGTAAGGCAATTAAATTTATTGTGCCTACTAACTGTTATGGCGGCACCAATGACCAGGCGAGACGCGTAGCTGCCTGCTCAGAGCATATAGATGTATTAGATTTAGAGGTCGATGGCGAGAATAATATGGTATCAAGTCTAGAAACCGTACTAACTAAGGTCGCACATGAAGATGCCATTCCTTATATCATCGCTGAAATTCCAACAAATCCTAGAGTAGAAGTTCCGGATCTTGAAGCCTTAAAAACAGCACTTACCAAAACACGAAAAACAGCAAATGGTGATACAGCAATTGATCCTGTTTTTATTTTAGATCAAACCTTTTGCCCAAATATCAAATTTCTGGCAGAAGATGAAATACTATCCCATGTAAGAAGCATATCTTATGTTAGTGGCTCTAAATTCCCTAGTGGTGGAAAATGTACCGCAGGTTATTGTGTTGCAAACCAAAAAGGAAAAGCCTTAATGGCTAAAATTGAGCAACATTTAATGCTTTGTGATAATGAAGCCACAATACATCAATTTCAAATACTAGCAAAGCAAATGCCATCTATGAATGATAGAATTGCAGATGCTTACACCAACACGCGTGAGTTTGTTAGTTTTATACAAGAGGTATTACCAAAAGCAAAAATTAATTTCGTTTCAGAGGAATTAGCAGCACGAGGATTTACGCCATCTGTATTTTCTTTAGATCTACCAACAAAAGGTAACACGGCAGAAGAAAAAGAAGCTTATAAAAGAGAATTAAATCATAAATTAATTAATTTAATGATTACAGAAATTCCAAATGAGAGCAAGTATTGTGTAAGCTATGGCCAATTAAATGGTTGTTACTGGACTATACCTGCAACCTCAACTCAGGGCACAACGAAAGAGGATGATAAAGATTATATTGCTAGAGTTGCGGTTTCGCCAGACTTAAATTTAGAAAAGCACAAAGCCGTCTTTCTTGAATTTGTTGAGAATATTTAGAATTTCAATTTAAAATAATGTATTCACCTCATTAAAATCTAAACCGCCATAATTACCAGAACTCATTAGCAGTAGCGACTTGTTATCAAAGTTTTGAGAAAATAAAAAGTTCTTAAAATCTTCCGGGTTGGTATATATAATTAAATCATCACGCTCAAAAGCATTCGCGATTTGGTCGTGAGTAACTTTTTCCAGCTTTTTAATTTCTACTGCATGTGGCGAATAAAACACTACTGCTACATCTGCAGCATCCAAAGCCCCTTTATATTCTTTTAGAAATTCAGCATTAAGACTACTATAGGTATGTAATTCTAAACAAGCCACTAAGATTCTGTCATTATATTGTTCCTTAACCGCTTTAGTTGTGGCTTCTACTTTACTTGGTGAATGTGCAAAATCTTTATAAGCTATACTCTTAGCATTTTCGGCAATTTTCTCTAGGCGTTTACTTGCGCCTTTAAAGGTGGAAATCGCTTCGTAGAAATCGTCTTCATCAATGCCCATATGTTGACAAATCCATTTAGCGCCAGCTAGATTATTCAAGTTGTGCGCACCAAAAACCTCTATTGGCATTGGGCCTTCTGGAGTTTCTAATAAGGTTTCCCCATTTTCAACGGTATATTCTGGAGTCTGGTAGGCAATTTTTCTTATTTGATTTTCAGATGCTTCGACTACCCTTTTTACCTCAGCATCTTCTTCATTGTAATTAATGCTTCCTCCTCTAACAATAGAATCTACGAAGATGCTGAATTGCTCTACATAATTCTCGTAAGTTGGAAAGACATTGATATGGTCCCATGCAATTCCGCTCAATAAGGCAATATTAGGTTTGTACAAATGAAATTTTGGCCGCATATCTATTGGCGAACTTAAATACTCATCGCCTTCTAAAACCATAAAATCGTTGTCTTCGGTAAGTTTTACCATGACATCAAAACCGTCGAGTTGTGCACCTACCATATAATCCACATCACGATCATGATAATGCATCACATGCAGGATCATTGAGGTAATGGTCGTTTTACCATGACTCCCCCCAATAACTACTCTGGTTTTATTCTTAGCCTGCTCGTACAAAAACTCTGGGTAACTGTAAATTTTCAAACCGAGTTCTTGTGCTTTTAAAAGCTCCGGATTATCAGCCTTTGCATGCATACCTAAAACAATAGCATCTAGGTCTTTGGTAATCTTTTCAGGATACCAGCCATAGCTTGAAGGTAGTAAGCCTTTAGTCTCTAACCTTGATTTTGACGGATCAAAAATAGTATCGTCGCTGCCTGTAACTTTGTAGCCTTTATTGTGAAGTGCTATGGCTAGATTATGCATTGCTGCACCACCAATTGCGATAAAATGTACATTCATAAAACAAATATCAAACTACAGTCTTCAAATTCCAAATTATATGCTCTCAAAGTCATAAAGAATATAAGAAATATTACATGGCATCAATTCATGGTTGAGAATTAGTTTAAAAGTATAAAACTAGGTAGTTTACTATTTTATGGATTTCTCGATTACGCAACAAATGACACTAAAGTTGTGGATTCACTGCTAAGCTATTAAATAACTTTGCTTTAGTACTAAAAAATTTATTCTGGATTTCAATAGCCTTTAACTGCCCTTCAATAAATTTAGACTCTCTTGAATTCACTAAAAATAATGAACTTTCTCCAAGTTCAAATTTTCGTTCTTCTGCTTCCAGCATGCGCTCATAGTCCACAACTATCTGCGATGTCAATTCATTTTGTGCTTCGTAGGACTTCAATTCCTGCTTAAGTGCATTAATTTTATTCTCCAGATTTACACGTGTCGCATTTATTTCGAATTCGGTATCCTGCAATTTTATTTGAGCCAATTTGAGATCTCCTCGTTCCTTTCTCAGAAACAATGGGAAACTTACGTTAAACCCTCCTTTATACTCCGCTGTGTTAAACGTTCTGACCACTTCTGGTGTCTCGCTTAAAAAATTATAAGCTATATCTATTCTTGGTAGAAGTTTATTCGCTTTTAATTTCGAATCTACCTTTAAACCCTCCATTTTGTAACCTAATGACAAAAGCTTTGGATGCGCATTCAATAAAAGCTCATCTCGCCTTAATTGATTGATGTTAAAGGTTGCATCAACTACGGGTTCAATATTTACCTCAGGAATTATATTGGGCTGGAGCTCGATCGGAATATTATTTTCTAACCATAAATAATTAGATAATTCTAAAGTGGCCCTTATAAATTCTACCTTAGATTGCTCCAAACCCAACTTTCTATTATTAACTGCTATACGAGCTTCGGTAACATCAATAGCTGCATTTTCACCAACCTCAGCGCCTTTTTCAATACCTCTAAAACGTTGTTGTGCATTAATTAATATGTTTTGAAAAAGTTTTAACTTATTATATGCCTTTAACCAATTGAAATAAACCAAGGAGGCTTCAAACAATATATTATTAACATAAATATCCCGATCTGCCTTGGCCTGTTCTCTATATAATCTGGCTTGTTTCAACGAAGCCATTCGGTTATTAATTAGCAACCCCTGACCTAGTGGCACAGCAATTCCAGCACTATACAGTCCATCCTCTGGCACAAAGGACTGAGGATTTAAAAAGTCTCCAGTGTTTTCTTCAAAAGTAGCTTTAAGCTCTATTCCAAACCATGTCGGTATCTTAAAAGTTCCATTTAATCTGTCAAAATACTCAGTATTCTTAAACTTTTTTCGATCGTAATCAACCTCCACTTTAGGATCGAAAGCACCACGCGATTTCATTAATTTAGCTTGACTCTCATCTATTACAAGTTGCGCCTGTTTTACAATAGGATGAAATTTTTTGACCATACCTAAATATTCATCAAAACGTAAAACGTTTGATAAATCTCTAGTTTGCGAAAAGCCCAAGAAACACAAACAAATGGCTAGAACTGATAATTTTAGTTTCATTTAAGTTTTGTTTTTCGCATTATAGGCCTCCGCTGGCTGATAATAATTAGGTGGAAAACCATTTAACTTTCTCCATAGCTCGAACCAAATGGGTACGTCATCTAATAACGCCATCGTAAATGCACCTGAGCCGGCTCTAATATCTTTTGGCCATGGATTATCGGTGACATCTGGAGCAAGTAAAACTCGAAACTTTCCATTAGGACTGATAAAATTTTCAATTGCGACCACTCTTGCTCCATAAGTTCCATAAGATGCATTAGGCCAACCTCTAAATATAATGGCTGGCCAACCATCAAATTGTACACGAACTTTTTCGCCAATATGTAATAATGGTAAATCGATCGGTTCTACAAATGTTTCAACAGCTAAATCTACTTTAGCTGGCATAATGCCAACTAAAGATTCACCTTCTTTAAAAGTCTGTCCTACACCACCTCGCAGAACTTTATTTATATAACCATCGTAAGGTGCTGTCACAAATAGCAAATCGTTTCTCATTTTATAATTTGAATATTCGTTTTCCAGTTTTGAAACTTGAGCTTCGGTATCGAACTGACTGGATTGCGCTGTGAACTTATCACTCTGTGCTTTAGAAATCTTGTCTGCAAATTCGGCATTAACTCTGGAGATTTCGAACTGTGCATTAAGAACTTCGTTTTTGCTGGCTAATAACTTATTCTCTTGAGAGATCAATTTAGCCTCGGTCTCTTGAAGTTTAAGTCGTTTATCTTCGACATCCTTCGTAGCCTTAAAGCCTTCTTCCTGCAAGGTAACGGTTCGCTCAAATTGTCGTTGTGCAATTTGTTTATTGGTTTTAGCTGCTTCTAAATCTACACTATCACTTTGTACTTTTAATTTCGATTGCAGTAACTTGTTTCGTGCTTGCTCTAACTTTAGATCCTTTTCATTATATAATGCATTGATTTGCCTATTTAAAGCTTGTACTTTATCACTATAGGAACCTACAGACAGGGCTTTGGCATCGCGCTGCTCTGCTGTTCGCGCAACTAAATCAGGATCAAAATATTCGCTTTTTACTTCGGAGATCTTAATAATTGTATCCCCTTTTTTTATAAAATCACCTTCGCGAACAAACCATTGCTCGATCCTTCCCGGAATTGGTGATTGTATTGCTTGTGGCCTTTGATCGGGAGTTAAAGTTGTTACGAGACCTCTACCAGTTATATTCTGGGTCCACGGCAAAAACAAAATGATTACACCAACAATAGCAAAAACTCCTAAAAATCTATTGAAATATTTATAGTATCTACTAAGAAATACTTTTTGTCCAGATTTTGTACCTGTGATATCAACAGATTTATGAAGTTGGTTATTGGATATATTTAACATTATAGATCAATTAAATAATTTCACCTTTTTTTAACGTGATTTCTTGCGTACAACTTTGCGACCAATCATTGGTCTTACTTGCAACGATCAATGCCCAAGGATTACTGGAATCGGTTAAAAATTCTATGATTTCTCGAGCCTCGTTTAACTCAAATTGCTCTAATGGATCTTCTAGAATTAGAACCTGAGGCATACCAACAATTGCTCTTGCTAATACTATTTTTTTTGCTACAGTAAATGATATGCGTTGACCTTCGGGATAAAGAACCGTCTTTAAGCCAAGTGGACACTCTTTTATAAACTGCTGCAAACCTACTTTTTCTATAGCCCACATTAATTGTTCGTCAGAAATCTCAGGATTACCAAAAGTTATATTTTCGATTATTGTGCCTTCAAAAGGTGTTTCGTCAGATAATGACATACCTAAGTGGGATCTGTAATGATTCGGATTTATAGTCTTAAGCATATAATTATCGAGGTAGATCTTACCTGATGTAGGCTCTAAAACTCCTCCAATTACACGTAATAAACTAGACTTACCTGATCCACTTTCACCTTTAAGTAATATCCGGCTTTTAGGATTTATCTTTAAGGAT
>JABDKL010000050.1 GCA_013002225.1 Winogradskyella sp. | reverse complement strand
GAAGTAGATTCTATGGCAACATTTGAAACTAAGCCTTCTTTGGTAACCGTAAAAGTGACTTCACCCATTTTCAATTGGTCTCTATCAAGGTTATAGGTGGCTTCTTTAGAGTAATGTTCCAAATAGTTACTAATAGCGTCTTTACTGTTATAATATGTAGCTTGCGTTTCTGGTACTACTGTTAAATATGGCGTCCAATGGCTGTTTTCAACTACACCAGTTTCTGCATTTTTTTCAGCATAATATGCATCAACTCTAAGGTCGCTGGAGTAATCAAAAGTTTTCAATAATTCTAATTGTTCTGGCGAAAAACTCCCACCATTGGTAGTTAGTTTGTAATCGGTATCATCTCTATTTTCTAGAACAACCACACTTAACGATTTGTACGACACAATGCGCTCTATATGAGCGCGTCCAATAAAATCTTCAAACGATTTTGCATTTAGCAAGTCTTCTTTTGTTATGCTATTAAATCGTGGGCCCACTTTGCTTATAAAAGGTGGCACAACCTCATCTTTAACTGTAATCCATTCTTTTTCCTCGTCAGCAACAGATTCAATACTTGCGGTTGCCTTAGTATCCGTTTTTTGGTTGTCGCGGTTTATAAACCCAAATACTGTTAAGCACAAGGCAAAAAGTATGATACCAAAAACTAATATTTTCTTTTTCATAACGGTAAGTTTAATTAGATATGCTATCAAATATACTCTGGTAACAAGTTACAACTATCAAATTAAATGTAAAAAAAGTGTAAATTTTGTGTGAACGCTTTAGTAATTTTAAATTGACATTTAAAAACCTTCCACAAAAAATGGGTGGGCGTATGATTGTTTTAATTTAGGTGATATTTGAAAGAAACACAATAAGAATTTTAGGCTTTTAAATACTAATTAGCGAAAATAATGAAAGTAATTTTGGGCTGACGCTTCGCTTTTATGTTTATGGAAAGTTGCGTGTTTGCTTACGAGATTTTCAGCAGGAAAATCAGAAGCAAGCTAACGAGCATCTAAATTTGGCTTAGCTAAAACTAGCAATTTTTTATATTCGGAGTTATTCAAATTATTTTTATCTATTTTTTTATGGTAAATCTCGGCACAAAATAATTCAAGGTATAAAGCATGGCGCCATACGTAAAAATGAGCGTAGGCATATTGGTATTAAAACCTAAATCAAATTCTGGAATACTAAATAAGTCTCTAAAAGAATGTGTTGCAATTAGTAGCATAAAAATAATTCCATAAGCGAAAACAGAAATAATTGCAACTCTGTTTTTTGTGGTTCGGATAATTCCCTTTTTTGCTTCTTCTCTAAAGAAATACCAAAGTGCTACAGTGCTAAATATAGCTTCAATAAAAATGGCTAAATATGGGCTTGTAGCATACAACCCAAGACCAGCTTCCATTGTATCTGCTCCAAACAGATGATGCATATGACCAGAAAAGAAATCTAAAACAAAGTGGACAAATACTAAAGCCATACTTACTAATCCTATTTGTGTGCTTTTAAATACCAATTTTCCAATTACGAACACAATAGCTAACCAAAATAATTGAGGAATTACATCGTGGCTGTAGAGCATATCTACCACCATATTACTTAAGGTTGCATCAAAAGCATCAATGGGTTCAGTAGGTTCCAGTCCTAAATAATGAAAAGTAAACCACAAAAAATCTTGCAATTGTGAAATAATTAAAAAATAAAGTAAGGCTACTTTTGGAAACTTTTGTTTGGCAATTAATGCGGTTGTAAAATGTCCTGCTAACATAAATCTTGTTTAATTTTTATTTTTCTATGGTTCTTAATTTTCGATAAGGTTGCTCTAAAATGGTATACAACCTTTTAATATGAAATCGTTTTAATGTTTTACATAAACCGATAAGCGAAGTTAGAATTTACTAACCAAAACCTCAAAAGCTAGTTATTGTAATTATTAAAAGTTTTAAACCTATTCAAAAACTACGTGGTCTATAAAAATATTTTGGCCGCTACCATAACTACTCGAAAAAATAGTAAGTCCAGACCGAATACAACTTAAGTCTAACTTACTTACATCAATAGTATATTTTTTCCATTTAGTAGTAAGCTTCACTTCTATAGATTCTTTTGCGGTATCGGGAAAAGGTTTGTCTTTACCTATAAGCCCAAAACCAATAGTAGCCACCACCTTTTTTTTGTTAGCTTTTGCCCAAAACGAAAAGGTATTTGCTCCCGTAATATCGAAACCTCCAAGAATTTCGCCCCAATCGTTTGCTGGATTTACCACGCCTAAACCATACCAATCGTGTGATTGGTTATAACTAATTTTTAATGCTGCTTTTCCGGAATATACATCGCCAGAATACTTATTATCTACAGCCATGGCTTTATAATTTCCCATAAATGCTGTAGCATAATACGGGTCGTTCTCTCCATCGTTATACACATAAAAAGGTAAACTTACTTTTGGCACTAAGTATTTACGGTTT
>JABDKL010000043.1 GCA_013002225.1 Winogradskyella sp. | reverse complement strand
GTGTTTATGTTTGTAGGTTGTTTTTTTGCTGATTTACTAGCTCATCCAACCCATTTTGGACATTGGTGGACAGAAGCAGCTTGCACTGCATTATTGGCTGCAGTCTTTTCTTATGTTATAAGTTTATCACCAGCAGGTAAAAAGCTAGAAGAATACATAGGAGGAAAATGAAGATAAGTGAAAACACATCGGTCAGTATGCCGATCCGTAACATGTTTATGATCGTTGCAGGCGTTGCTATGGGTGTATTTGCGTATACCGAAGTAACAGCTAGACTAACATCTCTTGAGACATCAAGAGAATTATTTCAAGCAGATCTACTCAAGAAGAGTGAACAAAAGCCCACGGACCAAGAACAATTTATGTTGATAGAATCCCTGTATGGTGATGTAGAAAAATTAACTTTAAATCAAGAACAAAATATGACGAACAAAGTTAATATAGAATTTTTAAAAACACAACTAGAAAAAGCTTTGACTGATATAGAAGATCTAAAAGATAAAGTAAGAGCAAATGGTAAGATGGCACACTGATGATTGAAGTAGTTATAGCGTTGTTGATGGTTGTTAATGGTGAAATTAAAGAGCATAGAATACAAGAGTCTATGTCTAAATGTTTAAAAGGTAAAAGAGTCGCTGAGAGACAATCTAATAATACTGTAGAATATAAGTGTATAAAATCAAAAGCAGAGTTAGAAAAAAATATTGATGGTAGTAAAGCAATTAAAAAGATAGTAAAAGAGTAATTATGAAAAAATGTAATAAATGTAAAAAAGAATTCGAACCAAAAGACGAATTAGATATGTTTTGCAGTGATGAGTGTAAGCAAGAAGCATTAGCTGATCTTGACAGTGACAGCGATGAGTGCTTAAGCTGTCAGTAATGCCAAAAAATAAAAAATTCACAATCAAAACAGAAGTAGTCAATGGTAAATGTCCAACGTGTGATGAGTTTACAACGATGGTAAATATCGATGTAGTATTTTTTAGATGTATGAATTGTGGAGCAGATTTAGAACAACACGTTAATGGTAAGATAACTTATCTACCGGTGATCACTGCACCTAAAGGAGCAAAACCTTTTGTTAAAGAATGGTTAGATGAAGAGTAATGGCTAAGAAGTGGAAAGAACACACAGAACACGAAGGTACGTTTCATAAAACATCAATTGGACGTAGTCCAAGTAAATGTAAAATGAATAAGTCTAAACGTAGATCCTGGAAAAAGTATCGCGGCCAGGGGAAATAATATGAAATGGTTATTAGTAGTTTATATATGCTCCGGCATTACTGGAGAATGTAGAATCCCACCAGAGTATCCAGCAGTAAAAAATAATTATTATGATTGTGTCCAAGATGGGTTGGGTGATGCTTATGAAATTTTATTTGGTAGTGAGAGTATTTTCAATTCTGAAATGATAGTCAACTCACAGTTGTATCCACAATACAAATGTTCTCCTGTTAAGGACGAAGGTAAAATAGTTACTTAAGAATCATTCTAAATTGTCTGCCCGTCCCAAGAAAGGGACGAACAAACAAAAGGTGTGAGAAGAGAACCTCTTTTTATATTAAAATAAATTGTTTGACAAGCATTCATTTGTTGGTATAGATTCCCATATATTAATACTAATCAAAGAAAGGAAATCTATGTCAGAGAACGAAGTTAAATTATTATTAGCCTTAACCAGTAATATTAGATTAGGGGTTTTAATGTTAGACAGAGCCAATGATTTAAAAGAAATGGAACTTAATTTTAAATATCCAGAACATCAAAAATATATACGAGATGAAGAGTATGAAGAGAAAAGAGATGAGATGTTAAAAGGAACTCAACCTTATACTTTAAAAGGTTTTGAAAAACAAAGGAAGGAAAAAAATGGCAAATCCCAATAAGTTTAAATCTGTATCTGTACCGATTGATACTTATAAAAAGTTAAGTTATCTAGCAGATGGAAAATTTTTAGATGCAAAGTTAACTATCAGTAAAACAATTGAAGCGTTAGCAACACGTGCAGCAAAGAAAACAGGATACAAAAATGGAAAAGTATAAAATAAAAATTATATGTGATCATTGTAAAGGCAACGGTTATTTAAGAGAGAGTAATGGTTCTTATACTGAAGTACATCAGTGTCCTACTTGTAATTCACAAGGAGAAGTAATGGCTGAAGTATACGAACAACTGATCAATGATATTCCAGAGGGCGCTACGGGCAAAGAAATAGCAGAGATATTAGAAGGTGATAAGAAAGTTACTCTTCAATGAATGATGTAGATATTGCTTATATTGCAGGGCTTTTTGATGGTGAAGGCAGTATTCAATGTAAGCAAGCGTGGGAGAAAAAAAAGAAACATAACAACGATGGTTATAGAAAAACATATTCTTGGAGAATTAATATGGAGATTACTATGACCGATGAGTCTGTATTGATTTGGTTATTAGAAGTTTTAGGAGTAGGAACTCTAACTAAAAAACCACGTAAAGGTAAACGTGTGGATGGAACAAAATATTTAATGCAATATCGTTGGCGATGCACGTACCGCGATGCGTTCAAGGTTTGTTGCTTATTGTTTCCTTATGCTCACACTAAGTTAGATAAAATTACACAAGTGATTGAACACTATACAAGTATTCCGGAAAATGTTGTAAGAGATAATGTAGTTAACTTTGAACACTACAAGATGTGGATTAAACAATGAAAAGAAAAACTAAATTTATATACCCAAAGACGGTTCGAGAAGCGATAGAAGGTAAACGTCATTATAATATTGATGATAAAGAAAAGTTACCAAGTGTTACAACTATATTGTCAGCGACTGAATCTCCTGAAAAACAACAATCACTAAAAGCGTGGCGTGAAAGAGTGGGAGAAGATAATGCGACGCGGATCGTGGATGAGAGTGCTGCACGCGGAACGGCGATGCACAAGATATTAGAGAAATATATCCTGGAGGAAGGATATTTGGATGAGACAAACGTTGGAAAACAGGCCCATAGTATGGCTATAAGGGTCATAGAGCAGGGTTTAAGCAATGTGACTGAATATTATGGTACAGAATGTACTTTGTATTATCCGGGCCTCTATGCGGGCCAGACTGACCTTGTAGCAATACACAAAGGTGAGGATGCTATTATCGATTTTAAACAAACGAATAAACCGAAGCGCCGAGAGTGGATCGGGGATTACTGTCTTCAATTGGCGGCGTATGCAATGGCGCATAATTTTATTCACAAAACAGAAATTACTAAAGGTGTGGTAATGATGTGTAGTAAAGATAATTACTACCAGGAATTTGTTATCGAAGGTAAGGAATTCCAAAAATATAAACACCAATTTTTAAGGAGGGTTGATGAATATTATAAAAAAAGAGCAAGCAATGTTGGATAAGATAGCGAATACTTATTACAAGACTGAAGGACCGATGAAAGAGATGTGGAAGAAAAAATGGTACGAAGGAATTAAAAATGTTGCGAGAAGATGTAGAGAAATGTATCCGGTAATTAAGGAGGATAGATTAAACAAATGAGACTAAGAGATTTACAACAGATATTGGATCGATTTACTAATGGACAAAAAGGAACTGTAATATCTGATTGTCCTGTTTATATTGAGACTATGAGCGGTCACTTGGAAGATGTCAGACGTATTGAGATACAAGAAAGCAATCTTATTGGTGATGCCAATCCTGCTAGACTTGTTATCAAGGCAGATAAGAATGAATTATTTAGATCAAGAACATATAAACAGAGTTAAAGGTTCCCTTGGGAATGGGGTGGAAGCGAGAGTGGAAGCCCCACATTAGAATTATTCTAATTTATGAAAAAAGTAATAATACAAAGCAAAGATATAACACCGAAACAATGGTCTAATTTTATATTAGAGCTTAACTTAATTAAAAAAGCCTGGAAACCTTATGCAAACATTGAGTTGTCTGGTTCTGGTATTAAAAAAATTATACAAAGTGGTACAAAACCATATAAACTTTAGAACCATTCTAAACTAATAGTGTTTAAAATAAGGCAAGTGCATTTTTATGCGGGTTTTTTGTTCGTGCCGCGCTATAGGGGAATTCTAGGGTAATTTTTTTTTTTTTGAGAAAAAAAAAGTGCTTGGCACAGTGGCACAGTTGCCAAATTTGACGTTTTATCGTTGGTATTGTTGACTAATAGCTGTGCCAAAGGGTCGATTTTGAGTGGCACAGTATGGCACACTTGACAGTATACTTGAATAGTAGACGATTTTGCTCTGGCACAGTAGTAAAAGTAGGGTTAGTATATGCAAATACTGCATAGGTGTTAAATAAGCATTGGTATTGGCTGCTTATTTTTATGTACTCGGCGCGCGAAGGATTTTTTGGTTTTTGTAAAAACAAATTTGCCTAAAAATTCCCCTATAGTATAACAATCCTATGAAGAAACTTAAAAAATCTAAATACAAATCTGTTGTCATCAAAAAGAAAAGATATTATTTTTATAAAATTACTTGGTTGGATATCACGGGTGACAGCGGGCACGCAGACTTACATACAGCAGAAGGTTTTATGCCATCGATAATGGTTACTCACGCATACTTACTTAACAAAGATAATAAAAATGTTAGAACCTTTGCAAGTTATGAGGTGAATGATGAGCTGTTTTCTGATAGAAATGTATTTCCAAGAGGATGTATAGTAAAAATGGAAAAGATAAATGAAAAATAAAACCTTGACTAAAAATATGCCTAACGTAAAATGGGATCAATTACCACCAAGACGTGGGCCAAATCCACAAGGAGTAAATTATGGCAATGTACGAAACAGTGACGAACAAATGGTCGTTAGTAAAAAAATTTCCAAGAAAAATTTTAAATAAAGCTAACTCTGTTCTGAATCACTATCAAGGTCTGATTCTTTTATTGATTCTTTTATCTCTTCTTCTGGGGTAATATTAATTAAAGTTTTGTGGTCATCTAAAATTTGTTTCATTTTAGATTCTAATTCTTTTTCTGACATATTATCTAGATTACCTGATAAGACTAATTTCTGATCCACATATAAACCACCAGCCTTACCTCTAGCTATTTCTGCATTAATCGCAGCACTCCAGGCCCCTTTAGCTCGCGCATCTTCACGTAGCTTTGCTAGTTCCCCAATGTGTTTTTCAAAATTGATTCCGTATTTTTCTTGTATCTCTGCCCGCAACTCACCAATGTATTGCACAACTAATGGTGCAATCTTAGGATTTCTTAGCTCGCTTGCTGTCTGTCTAGGTCTAGTCTTGTATCCTGCCTCATAAGCACACTCGCTCGGGCTCTTGCGCCCCTCGTTGTATACCAATAATTCTGCAAACTTTTGTTGCCGTTCTGTTAGATTTTTAGGTAATCCCATAACATTGACTTTTATCGTAAATTACCGTATAAATCAAATTAAATTGGGGGTGGCTTACGAACTACCTTGCTTCGCAATTGGTACTGATACTGACCCCCTTTTCATTTCTTTGCTTGCACGCTCGCACGCTTTCCAATTTTTATATCCATTCTCTTTCAACCAGATACTATGTAAATATAATATATTGTTATGCCTTTTTTGATTGATCATCATACCTCCTTATTTGATAGTCACTGTCTAAATAACACTCATCACTTCTCTCACTAACCCATTGTAAAATTTCTGTTTTAAAATCTTCGGGTGTCAACTCACCATTTAAAATACGAGCCATATCTTTTAGTAAGTCCTCTTTTTTTGTATAGTTTGGTTGACAATAAATATCATAAAAACAATCACCTATTGTGTTGTAATGAAATTTAAAGTCTATGCTCGCTCGCTCGCTTGTTCTTTCTTTTTCTATTTCTGCAATCAACCTATCGGTTTGTTCTGTCATAAGTCCCCGTCCTCTATTTCTCTTTTGGTTGTTTTAGGGTCTAATGCTAATTGTATTTTTTCTTTTAAGTCGCTGCTATCCTCTGCTAACAATTGTTTGCTAATTCTTTCACTTGCAATCATTTGTTCGCTTTCCTCTTCATTTGGATAGTCATCTATATTAGAATCCAACCACCTAATAACCATATTAACTATTGCCTCATACTTCTGCTTGCGCTCGTATGCCTCTGCTCTATTCTTACTATCTCTAAAATTG
>JABDKL010000002.1 GCA_013002225.1 Winogradskyella sp. | reverse complement strand
GGATCACCAACATTATCAAATGCAACATCATCTACACTAGATGTGGTTAATTGATTGGAGTTATAGAGAATTTCCTGACCTGTAGGATTATTATCGCTGTCGTTTCTTATGTTTATAATGCCTGCTTTATCATAGCTTGTGTTTAACTCGGCATATCCATTATAAGTTCCACCATCGGAGACATCTTGATTATAGGATAAGGTCTCGTTGGTAAATTCTGAAGAATAATTTCCAAACCCAACACCAGTAATATCGCCTGCATTACCACTGTCTAAACCTGCTAAGATTGTATTTTGATTACTAGCTGACGTTACCGTATTATCTGGTATCATCACTATAAATATATCCTGACTGTAAAACCCGTTGGTATTGTTATAGAGAAATTGCTCGGTAAGAGCTCCATCATTTTCAAATTTTATAACAGGGTTAAAATTGATGTTATTTGCTGCATCATTATGATAGGTTGGTTGATTTGTAAAAAGCGGTTGTTGTGCATCTTTGCCGTTAGTACCTTTGTCCTCCCACAAGGAAACACTAGAGTTTGTTTCATTTATTCCTCTGGTACTTTTAAGCCATAACCTAAAATCTGCAGTAACACCTCCAGGACCTGGAATGTTCTCATTAAACATCTCTGCAGACACTGCGAAAGTAAAGAGGGTGTCGGAATTGTCTATAGTAATTGTTGCATTCTGCAAACCTGTACCACCAAGAGGCGCAGTAAAATTTACATTGAATACGATATAATAGAAAGGGTCTAAACCAAGGTATGGAATAACATATGGCGACGATATAGCAAAATCTGAATTGTTACTACTTACCGCTGTAATATCTAAGTCGCAGCTACCAATATTTGCAATAATATAGGTTCTTGTTTCTGTTGCCTCCTCCTCAACTACACCAAAATCGGTACCGTTAACTTCGGTTGTAGCGGTGTCACCGTTATAAATATCTTCGTAAGGATCACCTCCTAACACATAAATAACAGGAGCGCTAATCACTTCTAAAGTAAAAGTAAAGTCGGGTTGATTTTTTATCTCTACGGTAACTGAGGTACTTGCAGTACTACAAGAGCCACTTATATTTTCAATTTCAAAATTTAAGAACTTATGGCCACCATTACAGGATTCTGGCTTAATATTTCTATTGGGATTGTTAGGGTTGATGTCAAAATCTATCGTATTGGATATATCTACGTCCTTAACTTTTAACTCTTGACAATTAGAAGTTTCTACATTAGTAATTGTAAATTGAACAGTAGAGCCTGCATTTATTGTGACAGTAGATCCTTGAGTAACCGTATTACCGCCACTAACTTCCAAATGCATAATTTGTGCACTGCCATAAAAGGAAATAAAGAAAAAAATAAGAATAAAAAATAATGATCGTAGAGGGATTTGAAGGGGCATATTTTATAATTTTTTAACTCTCAAATTAGCTTAAATGCACACTAGCGCAAATAATTAATTATCAGTAATTTGGAAATCAAATTATAAAAAAAGAGCTTGTATCATCTATAAAAAGCATAAATATTCGACGAAATACTCATTTATTTAACATAAAATCAACTTTACCTTTAAAACCAGTCTTTATTATAGGAATTTTTATGATTTAAATCTTAGACTTAAAATTATGCTTTACTGTATATATTAACTCCTCTAAGCCATTAATCTTAATATCATGCATTTGTAGCATCATACGACCAAGCTTACCATCCGGGAATCCTTTTTGTTTAAACCATACGTAGTAAAATTCTGGGATATCTATAAGATATTTGCCTTTATATTTCCCAAAAGGCATTTTGTAATGTGCAAGTTCTATAAGTGCTTCTTTGCTGCCTTCCAACTTATTGAGACTTATATTTATCTAACTTTGTAAGCTCTGCTTGTATAAATTGCTCCCATTTCTTTTGCACCTCAATATTTATAGAATGATTACTTTCTTCATCATAACGTTTTTGAGTAAGGTCTACAGCTTTATTAATTCGGGTGTGTAACCTCTGCATTTGAGCTTTCACATTTTGATTTACCACCAACTTGCTTAATTGCTCTCTTAACTTACGTGCATACAATTCTGTAATATCAAAATGCAATTGCTCGTGACTTAAAATATAATCATCACTCCTATCTTTATGATACCAGGATTGGTTAGGATAAAAATGAGCTTCTACTGAATTTGAAAAATCTACAATCCGTTTACCAGATGTTTGAAGGGAATACCCAAAAGTTATACCAGATGCCGTGAGTGCTACAGCTTCAGAATTCTCAATCGGATTTGCTTTAAAATCTGCCCAGGTTAATTTTCTAGATTCGTTCCATGACATCGTTTCTTCATCCGGATTTTGACCAAGAAAAAGAATCGTAAAACAGCAAATAATGAGTTTAAAAGGCATGTATTATGGATTAAAAATAATTATTTGTTCAATTTCTGGATGCAAACTATTAGCAACGGGACATGTCTTTGCTGTATGTTCTAATATTTTTGAGATCTTAGTATTATACGTAACAGGAAAGTTTATCACTACTTCGATCTTTGTAATTCGTCTTGGATCGGTCCCCATTGTTTTAGTAACCTCTGCTGTTGTACCTACCATATCGATTTGTAATGCACTAGCCTTTATACCCATCACAGTTAACATACAATTTGCTAAGCCCGTAGCAATTGTATCTGTAGGTGAAAACGCTTTTCCTTTACCATTATTGTCTGTTGGTGCATCTGTAATAAAAGATTGGCTGGATTTTATATGAACACATTCTGTTCTGAGGTTGCCTAAATAGGTTACTTTAGAGGTCATATTATTTTGCTTCTACTATTCGTAAATTATCATATTTTACTATATATACTGCTTCATTTATATAACCGCCAAATAAGGATTTATTATATCTAAACTTGTTCTCTATGTATTCTGTTTCTATTTCACTACCGGCAGCTTCATACAAATTATCTTCTGATGCTAACCGCAATAAAAGATCTAAAGTAATATCAAATCCTCTGGTCGCATACTTACTTGGCGAAACACCATATTCTTTTTTATAATTACTAACAAAACCATTAGACCTACTGTCATCAAAATCTTTATTAACAGATGGATAATGAAACTTTAAATTTGAAAGGTGATAATTGTCTATGTTTTTACCTTCAAAGGCTTTATTCTTATCTAGAGTCATCAAAACAATTTCAGTCTCATTTACAGCTAATCCATTTAACATACTTATAACGCTAGAAGCAAAAGGATTACTCTGCGTCTCTAAAAAAACTATGGTTTTACCCTCATTAAAAACGTTCACTAAATCCTGAGGATAAATATAAAATGCATCCTGACCATCTTTATCTGTTTTTGAAAAAATTTGCCTGGCTTTTGGAAATTCTTCTAATAGCTTTGCGCTTTTACTACGATTACTTTGATCTGCAATAATTACAATTCTGTTCATTGTACTATCTGCCTTAACAAAATCGATCATAGCTTTTCTAAGCAACTTATCTTCTGGTATGGTCTGAAAAACATTATTATAAACTTCTTTAGGCATTGTCATTGCAGCGATTACAGGAACTTTATCTCCTTTTAGAGCAGCAGCAACTCTCTCGAAACAATCCTCTTTCATTGGACCAATGACAGCATCATAGTCTGAAAAGTCATTCTCATCTAATAAATTACGAATTGTTGAAGCCTGATAACGTGTGTCTAATACTTTTAAATCTGTTGAAACCCCTAATTGTTTTGCAGAATCTAAAGCCATTCTAACACCGACGTGAAAGTCTAAAACCACAGACAATAATCGACTGGATTTAATCATCTCTTTTGTTTCCTCTACTGAATCTGTATCAATTCTCTCTAAACGATACGGTAACATAAGAGCGAGTTTCTTAGTTTTGAAATTTTTAAGATTAGAATCTAAACGCGTCGTTTCTACCTCATCTAATGCTTCTGAGTTTTTAGTATTTGCAGGAACTTTAAGCACCATACCAACTTTTAAGCCTTCTTCCTTGAGTTCGGGGTTTAATGCCTCTAATTCTTCTTGAGTTACTCCTAACTTCTTATTTAATCTGTAAAATCCTTCCTTTGGTAAAACTTCATAGTAGTTAAGAGAGTCAGTCACAATCTTTTCTTCCTCATCACTAATATTAGGCACATTAAGGACATCTCCAGGTTGTATTACAGCGTTCATCTGAGGATTTAGACGCTCCAGTTCGGCAACGGGTATTCCAAATTTGTAGGCTATTCTCCATTTGCCTTCTTTTGGCAATACAGTGTATTTTTTAAGCGTATTAGTATAACTTTTTTTATAGGTTACTGTTCTATACTTAGGGATTCTAATTTTCTTTCCCTTTTTTAAGTTTTCAGAGTAAAGAAAGCGATTTGCTTTTTTTATTTCCTCTTCGGTTATATTGTATTTTTTAGCTAAACCAAACAGTGTTTCTTTACGCTTCACTTTATGAGTTTTATATCCTGTTAACTCACGAGTCTCCTCTTTAAGAGGTTGGTTTTTAACTATAGAGTCTGGAATAACTAAAACCATATTTGGTTTTAAACTGGATTTTGCATCAGGGTTTAAAGCATATATATCAAAGGGCGTCACCATATACTGCCTCGCAATACCTTCTATGGTTTCTCCAATTTTAACTTTATGTTCTTTATAATTTTGGGCACTAATTGTTACCGTAAATAATACTAATATGATGGCAAAAATGTTCTTCATATTTTAAAAGTTATGTGTTTATATAATTAGTAACACAATCTGTGATAAAGTCACAGATTTATTCCCACTCTATCGTTGCTGGTGGTTTGGAGCTTATATCATATACCACTCTATTTACACCTTTCACTTTGTTAATAATCTCGTTTGAAGTTTTTTGCAAAAACTCATATGGTAAATTAACCCAATCTGCCGTCATTCCGTCTGTACTTTCTACAGCTCTAAGGGCGACACACTTTTCATACGTACGTTCATCTCCCATCACACCAACACTATTTACTGGCAACAAAATTGCTCCGGCCTGCCATACGCTGTCGTACAAATTCCAGGTTCTCAGGTTATTAATAAATATCGCATCCACCTCTTGTAATATACGTACTTTCTCACGAGTTAGATCTCCAAGAATCCGAATAGCCAAACCAGGTCCAGGGAACGGATGTCTACCAAGCAACTTTTTATCCATATCCATAGAAGCTCCTACTCGCCGCACCTCATCCTTAAATAAAGCTTTTAACGGCTCTACCACTTTTAATTTCATAAAATCCGGTAAACCTCCAACATTATGATGACTCTTTATAGTTGCACTTGGACCTCCTGTTGCTGAAACACTTTCTATGACGTCAGGATAAATTGTGCCTTGTGCTAACCACTGTACATCTTTTATTAAATGTGCTTCATCATCAAAAACTTCAATAAATACCCTACCGATAGCTTTTCTTTTTTCTTCAGGATCACTCTTTCCTTCTAAGGCATCCAAAAAGCGTGCCGAAGCATCTACACCTTTAACGTTTAATCCCATGCCCTCGTATTGTTCTAAAACATCTACGAATTCATTTTTTCTTAATAACCCATTATTCACAAAGATGCAATACAGATTTTTACCAATCGCTTTATGCAATAACATTGCTGCAACTGAAGAATCTACACCTCCGGATAATCCTAAAACGACTTTATCGTCTCCTAATTGTTCTTTTAAGGTATCAACGGTTTCTTCAACAAACGAAGCCGGTGTCCAATCTTGCTCAACTTCGGCTATATGCACCAAAAAGTTTTCTAATAATTGTTTACCGTCTGAGGAATGATAAACTTCTGGATGAAACTGAATTGCATAAGTGTTTTCACCTTCAATCTTATATGCAGCATTTTCTACATCGTGTGTACTCGCCAGTAACACACCCTTAGAAGGCAGTTGTTTTATGGTGTCGCTATGACTCATCCAAACTTGACTTCCTTTAGTAATTCCTCTAAAAAACTCTTCGCCCTCTTTTATAAAGTTTAAATGTGCCCTACCATATTCTCGAGTATTGGATTCTGCCACTTCACCACCAGAAAAATGCGCTAAATATTGCGCACCATAGCAAACGGCTAGCAATGGTTTTTTACCACGAATTTGAGATAGGTCGGGATGTAAAACCGCTTTACCCCTAACCGAAATTGGGCTTCCTGATAAAACTACAGCCTTGAAGCTATCTAAATCTAAAGGTATTTTATTAAATGGATGAATTTCGCAATAGATATTCAATTCTCTAACGCGACGCGCAATAAGCTGAGTGTATTGCGACCCGAAATCTAAAATTAGGACTTTGTTGTGTTGCATGTGCAAAAGTAACAAATGCACATAAATTAAAAACTACATGAAACTAAAAATTACTTTAAATTGTTAACACTAAAAAGTCACCATTTAGAGGTTTTAGTGTCTTCATCAGTTTAGAAATTAATTGGTCACCGTATTCTAAATATAATTCTGAAAAATTTATATTACGCTCTTGTAAACTTTGATTTGGAAAAAGTTGCTCTTGCAGGATAATACATCTTTTTATTTCGTCTGCCAGTTTTCTTTTCTGGGCTTTTAACAATCGTTTTTCTAAGGTTTTTAGTCCTTTTATCTGCTTAACTTCCTGAGCCTTAACGGCACCTGTAAACGATTTATCAGTTTGGTTTGCTAATTCATATAGATCTTTAAACTGATTCTCAAGGTGCTGAATTTGTCCAGAAAAATCAATTTCAATATTAGAAATTTGCCTAACTTTTTTGTTGATAAATGTATTTCTATTTAGAAAAAGGTCTTTATTAGAAATATTTAATTTATGAAGTTTGGAGGCTTGTTTGCTACTTTTTATCAAAGCAGAATTTCTTAATAATAACATGGGAAACACTATGTTCTGTGCTTTAAAAGTGGATTTGAGTTGCAACCAATAGATCATCTCACCACCTCCACCAATATAGCAAAGGTTCGGCAAAATGACTTCCTGGTATAAAGGTCTCATAATCACATTTGGAGAAAAGCGTTCCGGGTATTCATTTAAATGCTTTATGAAGTCATCCTTGCTCCAGCTTAATTGTGTATCTAAAACTTTATAAGTATCATCTTCTTCCACAATCCGTTCCCTTATCCCTTGATGCATATAAAACAAATTTATGTCCCTTGGGTTTACCTGTATTTTTAAATCTAGACTCTCTAATGTTTTATTTGTACTAGAGACGTGCTTAACAGCTGTTTTTTCTAACAACTCTTGTTTCATATATGGAACAAATAATTGCTTTAATTTTTTATCATCTGCATCTAAAATTACCAACCCATGTGTTCCAAACAATTCGTTCGCTAAATAACGTGTTGCTTCAGCTAAATTATTGTGCTCTAGATAGGCCTTTTTAAACCATAATTTAAGTTGCTCTGCATTATCGCCCAAACCAAATTCTGAGGAAACTACCTCAAATACAGAATCTAATCCAGATGTGTTAAATCGACCTACAGCTCCAGTTTGGTCTGAGTTCCATTGAATTTTTTTACCATTAAAATTAAAATAATTGATCTCTTCAAAATCATGATCTTCGGATGCCATCCAATAGATTGGCACAAAATTTTTATCAGGGTAGGCGTCTTTAAGTTGCTTGGTGAGATTTATGGTCGAAACAATTTTATACAAAAAATATAGTGGGCCTGTGAACAAATTTAATTGATGTCCTGTAGTTATGGTAAAAGTATTATTGCTCTGTAAACTATCTATATGATTAAGGGTCTCTTTAGAAGTACTTAAATTCTTGTACTGTTGTTTTAATGTAGTCACTAAAACGCCTCTCGATTGCTCATTAAATGACATTGATTTTTGATCAATTTGTACTTTAAAATTATCTAAGGTTGGAAATCGATTATATAAAGAGCTTAATTCTGGTTTTTTATCTAAATAATCACAAATAAAATCAGAGAAATAATTAGTATCCCTATAAGCAATAGTGTCGGTTGGCATAGTATTATTATAAAGGTATAAATATACGGTATGTGTAAATTTTAACTGCTAATTTTTAGTTAATTCAAATATCATGCATAATAATCTAAAATGCAGTCTTTATATTTACTAGCTTTGAAACAAAACCAACAAAAATATGCGCATCTTTTTTTTATTATTACTTATTGCACTAAACCCTTACGCTCCAGTAACTGCACAGACCATTGAATCACCAAGTGATTTTTTAGGTTATAATATCGGTACACAATTTAGCCGACACCATCAAGTAATTGATTACTTTAAGGCAGTCTCTAAGACGCTTCCAAATCAAGTGAAGCTAGAGCAATATGGCATTACAAATGAACGCAGACCTTTATACTTAGCATATGTTTCGAGTGAAGAAAATATAAATAATATAGACCGTATAAGAGAAAATAATCTCAAAACTGCAAAGATTATTGATGGAGATACAGAAGTCCCTGAGGTAGCTATCGTATGGTTAAGTTACAACGTACATGGCAATGAAGCATCGAGTACGGAGGCCGCCATGCTTACCCTATATAAACTACTTACAGAAGATCAAAATTTACTAAAGAATACGTTGGTTATTATGGATCCTTGTGTGAATCCGGATGGTAGAGACCGTTACGTAAATTGGTATAACGAAACAGCGAGTCAACCCTATAATAGTATTCCAGAAGCTAGTGAACATAATGAACCATGGCCTGGTGGTCGTCCTAATCACTATCTTTTTGATCTTAATAGAGATTGGTTGTGGGCTACACAGACCGAAAGCAGATCGAGAATACAAGTCTATAACAAATGGATGCCACACATCCATGTAGATTTTCATGAACAAGGTATCAACGAACCATATTACTTTGCTCCAGCTGCTGAACCATTTCATGAAATTATTACAGATTGGCAACGTAAGTTTCAAACTGAAATAGGGAAAAATCATGCAAAATATTTTGATAAAGAAGGATGGCTATTCTTTACCAGAGAGCGATTTGATTTACTGTATCCGAGTTATGGTGATACCTATCCGACATATATGGGAGCTATTGGTATGACTTACGAACAAGGTGGACATGGCAGAGCCGGGCTAGGTATTTTAAATGATGAAGGGCATGTATTAACGTTGGTTGAGCGTCTTACACATCATACAACCACAGGTATATCAACTGTTGAAATAGCATCAAAAAATGCAGAAAAATTGATTAATGAATTTTCAAAATTCTTTGATAACTCGGATCTGAAATATAAAAGTTTTGCCATAACTGGTAACGCCGATAATTTAAATAACCTAACACAGCTTTTGGATAAACACGATATTCATTATGAAAGTGCAGAAGGTTCCAAAGTGTCTGGCTATAAATACAGTACAGGTAAACAAGGTTCTATCAATATAAACTCTGATGCTTTGGTCGTACATACAGATCAACCAAAAGGAAAAATGGTCAAGGTATTATTTGAGCCAGATGCAAAGCTATCTGATTCCTTAACCTATGATATTACAGCCTGGTCAGTACCTTATGCTTATGGTTTGGATGCCATTGCCAGTACAAGTAAAATTAAAAGTAGTAAACTTGCTAAACATATATCTATTGCTATGTTAACAGACGCTTACGGCTATGTAAGTAAATGGAACTCATTAGAAGACGCAAAATTTTTAGCAGATTTATTAAAACATAAAATTAAAGTCCGCTTTACTGAAAAGCCTTTTAGTTCTAATCAAACAGAATTTCAGCGAGGCTCATTAATTATTACAAAGGGAGATAATAAACATATTGATGATTTTTTGACTACACTAAATAATCTAGCTCAAAATCACAAACAGGTATTAACACAAATTAATTCAGGTTTTTCACAGACGACACCCGATATTGGCTCTCCTGACATAAAATTAATAAACCGCCAAAAAGTAGCAGTTCTTTCAGGGGAAGGCACATCCTCATTAAGCTATGGCGAAATATGGCACTTTTTTGAACAACAATTAAAATATCCACTTACCTCTATAAATACGAATAATCTCAATACAACTAATCTCGATAAATTTAACGTTTTAATTATTCCTAATGGGTACTACGGCAGTGTACTCAATGAAAGTAATATGACAAAGCTAAAGGAATGGGTGGGCTCTGGCGGAAAAGTTATTGCCATAGATGGTGCACTTCGCAGTTTTGCTGGTAAAGAGGGTTTTAGTCTTAACTACAAGTCGACCGAAGAGAAATCAACAAACAATAATCTTATTCCATATGCCGACAGGGAAAGAGAATATACCAATCAATTAATTACTGGTGCCATTTTCAAAACTAAGGTTGATAATACACACCCAATGGCATTTGGATATGGTGACGATTATTTTACGTTAAAATTGGGTAGCTCTGCCTTTAGCTTACTGGATGGCGGCTACAATGTTGCACACTTAGATAACACTACAGTGTATTCTGGTTTTGCCGGTAAAAATGCAATCCAAAACTTAGACCAATCATTAGTATTTGGTGAAGACCGGATGGGAAGCGGTAGCTTTATATATATGGTAGACAACCCTCTTTTTAGAAGCTTCTGGGAAAATGGAAAACTATTTTTAGTTAATTCTGTATTTTTTGTTAACAATAATGCCTTCGAACTATAACAACCACACCAAAATGAAAACAATAAAATTATTAATCTTTAGCAGTTGTGTATTTTTCACTATTCTGTGCTGTCAGCAAAATGAAGACAAAAATGATTCAACAGAATTTAAGGTCGACTATGAAAAATTCACTTTAGACAACGGCCTTCAAGTTATCCTTCATGTCGATAAATCCGACCCAGTCGTTGCCGTAGCACTTACTGCACATGTGGGTTCGGCAAGAGAGAAAGAAGGTCGAACAGGATTTGCTCATCTTTTCGAACACCTATTATTTCTAGAGTCCGAAAACCTAGGTAAAGGTGGCTTAGATCAAATGAGCGCTCGGATAGGAGGATCTGGCGCAAATGGCTCAACAAGTAGGGACAGGACTAACTATTTCCAAACTGTTCCAAAAGATGCTTTAGAAAAAATGATATGGGCAGAAGCTGATAAATTAGGATACTTTATAAATACGGTCACAGAACCCGTATTAGCAAAAGAAAAACAAGTTGTTAAAAATGAAAAACGCCAACGCGTAGACAATCAACCTTATGGCCACAATTCATCAGTTATTAATGGCAACTTATATCCAAAAGGTCATCCTTATAGTTGGGAGGTCATTGGGTCTTTGGAAGACTTACAAAATGCCACGCTAAAGGATGTAAAAGAGTTCTACCAGCGATGGTATGTACCAAATAATGTCACCTTAACCATTGCAGGAGATATTGATGTAGAACAAACAAAGACATGGGTAAAAAAATATTTTGACGAAATTCCAAGAGGCGAAGAAATTCCTAAAATAAAAGCCCAACCAGTAAATCTAAAAGAGACAAAACGTCTGTATTATGAAGATAATTTTGCGAGAGCACCACGATTAACAATGGCATGGCCAGGAGTACCACAATACCATGAGGACTCCTATGCTTTAGATGTGCTCACAAGCTACTTATCTAATGGCAAAAAGGCACCTTTGAACAAAGTATTGATAGATGATCAAGAGTTAACAGGCAATGTGGCCTTCTATCAAAATAATTCTGAAATCGCAGGGCAAATTATGCTAAGCGTTACTGCCTTTAATCAAACCGACTTAAATACGGTTGCCTCTGCTATAAACGATGGATTTAAAAGTTTTGAGGCAAATGGCATATCTGAAGCCGATTTAAACAGAATCAAAGCAAGGCAAGAAACTCGTTTTTATAATGGCTTGTCTAGTGTTTTAGGTAAAGGATTTCAATTAGCTCAATATGAAATTTTTGCAGGAGACCCAGGTTTTATCAATCAAGATGTAAAGAATATCTTGGCAGTTACCCCAGAAGATGTAATGCGTGTTTATAACACCTATATAAAGGACGAAAATTATGTTGTTACAAGCTTTGTTCCAATGGGCGAGAAAAATCTCGTCTTGGACAATTCGCAGTTGGCTAACGTAGTTGAAGAAAAAATTATTGAAGGTGCAGAAGAAACTTTCGATGCTAGTATCACTGCCATGTATGAAAAAACACCAAGTAGTTTTGACCGTAGTGTAGAACCTGATTATGGTGAAAGCCCAGAACTTAATATTCCTGAAGTTTGGAAACGCGAACTTGATTCTGGCATTAAGGTTTATGGTATAGAAAATAACGAAGTACCCTTGGTTCAATTCGAAATGCAAATAGAAGGCGGCCTGCTGTTTGAGGACAAAAATAAAGTTGGCGTCTCCAACTTACTAGCAAATTTAATGACTAAAGGCACCAAAAATAAAACTCCCGAAGAATTAGAAAATGCAATTGAAAGTTTGGGAGCACAAATTAACGCTTACGCATCGGATAATGCTATCGTTATATCTGGTAATACACTCTCTAAACATTTTAACGCTACCCTAAATTTAGTAACTGAAATTTTATTAGAACCACGTTGGGACGAAAAAGAATTTGATCTACTCAAACAAAATACAATCAGTAGTATTCAACGCAGTAAAGCCAATCCTAACAGCATTGCTTCTAACGAGTTTGCTAAAATTCTTTATGGAGATAAAAACATTTTTGCATATAGCAACAATGGTACTGAAGACTCAGTTAATGCAATTACCATTACAGACTTACAAAATTATTATAACACTTATTTAGCCCCAAATTTAACCAATATGCATGTTGTTGGAGCTATTGGAGAAGACAAGGTAATAGAAGCTTTATCTACAATAAACAACCAATGGGAATCTAAAGAAATAGCCATCCCAGAGTTACCATTGCCATTATATCCGGAAACATCGACTGTTTATTTTTATGATGTGCCAGGTGCCAAGCAATCTGTTATCCGTTTTGGATATCCTGCACTAAAAGCAACACATAAAGACTACTATCCGGCTTCTGTAATGAATTACCGCTTAGGTGGTGGAGGTTTTGCTTCGCAATTAACCCAGGAGTTACGGGAAGGTAAAGGGTATACCTATGGTATCCGTTCTGGTTTTACTGGTTCAGAGCATAAGGGCGAATTTGTAATAAGTAGTGGCGTAAGAACTAATGTAACTTATGAATCTGCTGCTTTGGTAAAAGAAATTCTAGAAAACTATGGCAAAAACTATACTCAAGAAGACTTAGAAGTTACCAAAGGATATACGATTAAAAGTAACGCAAGAGCATTCGAAACGCTTGGCGCCAAATTAGATATGTTAGCCAATATTAGTAATTATGGCTATGAGGATGATTATGCCAAACAACGTACAGCTATGGTAAATGAGCTCACGGTAGATGATGTAAAAGAATTAATAGAAAAATACATAAAGCCTAACCAAATGGTCTATTTAATTGTTGGTGATGCAGAAACGCAGTTAAGTAAATTAGAAGGCTTAGGATTTGGAGAAGTTGTATTGTTAAACGATGAAACCAATAATTAATATAGGTTTTAGTATCTTTAAATACCAACTAAAAAAACAACTATGAAATTAGGAGCATTTTCAGTAAGCCTGGCAGTTAAGGACATTAAAGCATCAAAAGCATTTTACGAAACCTTAGGTTTTACGGTTTTTGCTGGTGATTTAGAAAAGAATTACCTCATAATGAAAAACGAGTCGTCTCTCGTTGGTTTATTTCAAGGTATGTTTGAAAATAATATCCTAACCTTTAATCCGGGTTGGGACCAAGATGCTAATACATTAGAGCAGTTTGATGATGTAAGGGACATCCAAAAACACCTAAAATCACAACAAATTAAACTAGAGCACGAAGCTGATGAAACCACATCAGGTCCTGCTAGTTTTGTAGTTTTAGATCCTGATGGCAACGCTATTCTGGTAGATCAGCACGTTTAATTCTGTAACCAACAAACATCTATAAACTCTTTAATATGACCAAGCCAGATTTTTCAAACTTAAGCGCAATTTACATTAACTGTACGCTTAAAAAATCGCCACGACAAAGTCATACACAAGGGTTAATTGATGTCTCTAAAAAAATAATGAAAAAAGAAGGTGTACAAGTAGAGGAAATTCGATTTGTAGACCACAATGTGCCACCAGGCGTTTACCCAGATATGACAGAATATGGCTGGAATACTGACGAATGGCAAAAACTATTCGAACGTATTTTCGCAGCAGATATTTGTATTATTGGCACTCCAATTTGGTTAGGAGAAAAATCTTCTGAAGCTTCTAAACTTATAGAACGATTTTACGCAATGAGTGGCGAACAAAACGATAAAGGTCAGTACCTGTTTTACGGAAAAGTTGGAGGCTGCATCATTACAGGTAATGAAGATGGCATTAAACATTGTGCTATGAGTATTCTATATGCCTTACAGCATATTGGGTACTCTATCCCACCTCAGGCTGATTGTGGGTGGATTGGTGAAGCTGGTCCTGGACCTAGTTATCTCGATAAATCCTCTGGTGCTAAGGATAATAATTTCACCAATAGAAACACCACTTTTATGACCTACAATCTGCTACACTTAGCTAAATTTTTGAAAGAAAATAATGGATATCCAGCGTATGGTAATTCACGCGAAGCATGGGATGATGGCACACGTTGGAATTTTGAGAATCCTGAATATAGATAATTATATACCTTTAAAACTGCCAAAGGTTTATAATAAAAGCCACCAAATTAATACTAAAAACAATAGGTATAACGATAGTAATAAAATTCGTTGTCTATTATGATTAGAAGCATTTTTCATATAATTCTCTATATTAGTTATGACACAGCAAGAGATAAATTAGTCACATTAAATTAGATGCAATGGACAAAGCTTTACAAACTATGATTAGCAATATGCCAGATAAAACAGGTAAATCCTTGGAGCAATGGAAAAAAATACTGAAAGCTAAAGCTTTTGCAAAGCATTCGGAAGGTGTCAAATTCCTAAAAAAAGAGCACGGAGTTACTCATGGATTTGCAAACACAATTGTTACACTTTCAAAAGATGAAAACGAATCTTCAGATGATTTGGTTACCAATCAATATAAAGGTAAGGAGGCCTTATTTCCTATTTACAAGAAGCTAATTTCTATTGTAAAAGAATTTGGAAATGATGTTACCATTACACCAAAAAAAACCAGTGTGAGTGTTATAAGAAAGCGCCAGTTTGTTTTAGTAAAACCCGCTACCAAAACCCGAATTGATTTAGGTTTAAAATTACCTAATAAACCAACTACTGAAAGACTTGGTGGTTCCGGGCCGTTTGGTGCGATGTGTACGCACAGAGTTCAATTACATACGCTTAATGACATAGATGCTCAATTGATTAGCTGGATGAAAGAAGCTTATACTTTAGCCAAATAGATCATTTTCTTTTAGTATTTCCCATTTCAAGTCGGGGCATAATAATATCTCAATTTTTAAAGCAAAATTTTCATTCAAACCTACTTTATGATTCGCTTTCCATAAAGGTCTTTATCGTTATATTCGATTAGTTATTCTTTTTAATAAGAATTAAGCCACTTTTTGTAAATTACCAATAGTTTTAGTGTCTAAATAGATTAAAGTATAATATTATAATTGGGAAAATTATCCAATTCACTCACATCTATTTACTAATAAAACTTATCGGCAAACTCATAATTAAAATAAAATTATTCATATTGAGGTATATATTTTAAAATTGAAAAATGAACCAATTAAAAGACAGCAAGACCTTAAACATTTTAGGATGCGTTCCATTTTTACTAAATATTCTATTTGAATTAGCCCAAGAATCTAATGGAATTGAATCTTATCGCATCTTAAAAAATACAGCTGTCGACGACTTAACATTTTTTAACTCCTCAAAAGAATGGAACGTAGATATTATAGAACCTAATTCAGTTCTCAAACCCCATATTTCGCAAGAGCAATTTGCTTTTTCTGTAGTTGGTGTTCAGTCCAAAGAATTAGTTTATGACTATTTTAAGGAGCGGTTAAAATATCACAATCATCAATTCATAAATTTAGTTCATCCAACCAGCTATATATCAAGGTCTGTAAAATTAAATTATGGTCTGCAGTTAGAACCATTGAGCACTCTAGCTGCCTGCTCTACTCTTGGATTCGGAGTAAATATTAAACGAAATACCAGCATTGGACATCATTGCATAATTGAAGATTTTGCAACTATTAATCCTGGTGTAACCTTGAGTAGTTTTGTAAAAATAGGAAGGAACACAATGATTGGATCAGGCACCACAGTTAAAAATGGAATAACTATAGGAAAAAACTCCATAATTGGAATTGGCAGTGCTGTTGTAAAAGATATTCCTGATAATTCAATAGCCTATGGCAATCCTTGTGTTGTTCATAGGCAGAATAGTAAAACGGATAATATTAAATGTAATTAAGTCTATAACTAAATAATGGTCCTTATAGAAGCTAAATTTTAAGCTAAAACCTCTCCATACAAATCAAAATCTTCAGCCTCAATCACTTTTATGGTTGTAAATTCACCGGTTTTTAAATACGTTTGCCGAGCATCAATCAAAACTTCATTGTCTACATCTGGTGAATCAAACTCAGTACGACCAACAAAATAATTACCTTCTTTACGATCAATAACTACTTTAAACTCCTGCCCTATTTTGGCTTGATTTAACTCCCAGGAAATTTGAGACTGAATTTCCATAATTTCATTAGCACGTTGCATTTTCACCTCCTCAGGGACATCGTCCTCCAGATTATAGGCATGCGTATTTTCTTCGTGAGAATAGGTAAAGCATCCTAAGCGCTCAAAACGCATATCTTTAACCCAATCTCTTAGTGTTTCAAAATCTTCTTGAGTTTCACCAGGGTAACCAACAATTAATGTTGTTCTTATGGTCATTTCTGGTACTTTAGCTCTAAACTCATTCAGCAATTTTGTGGTCTTCTCCATGGTGGTACCACGACGCATACTTTTTAAAATAGAATCGCTAATATGTTGCAACGGAATATCTAAATAGTTACAAACCTTAGGCTCACGTTTCATCACATCCAGGACATCCATAGGAAAACCTGTTGGGAACGCATAATGCAAACGAATCCAATCAATCCCATCAACTTTAACAAGATTTTCAAGCAGTTCTGCAAGATTTCTTTTTTTGTATAAGTCCAGACCGTAATAGGTTAAATCTTGTGCAATAAGAATCAATTCTTTAACACCATTAGCGGCTAGTTTTTCAGCTTCAATTACTAAATCTTCAATAGGTGTACTTTTGTGTTTACCTCGCATTAAAGGAATAGCACAAAAACTACAAGGTCTGTCACAACCTTCTGCAATTTTTAAATAGGCGTAGTTTTTTGGTGTTGTAGTGAGACGCTCACCTATTAATTCGTGCTTATAATCTGCACCTAAAGCTTTTAATAAACCTGGTAATTCGGTTGTTCCAAAATACTGATCTACGTTTGGGATTTCTTTTTCCAGATCTGGTTTGTAGCGTTCACTTAAGCAGCCGGTAACAAAGACTTTATCAACATCTCCATCTTCCTTCTTCTTCATGTATTCTAAAATAGTATTAACACTTTCTTCTTTGGCATTATTTATAAAGCCACAAGTGTTAATAACCACAACATTACCCTCTTGCTCGTGTACAACATCTTTACCACTGGCTTTTAGTTGTCCCATAAGCACTTCGCTATCGTAAACATTCTTACTACAGCCAAGGGTTATAACGTTAATTCTATTTTTTTTAAGTGTTTTTGTACGCATACTTTCTACAAATCAGTTTGCAAAGATACGTAATGATTTAAGATTAACGCTTCAAGTTCTTTTAATTCAGAGATTAACATTAATTATAAGCTTTCGGTGCCACACGCGCTTTTGAGGCTTGTTCATAGTTATATGCCCATTCTAACACCTGTTTTTCTTGTAACCGTTGTGCAATAAAAGTTAGTCCTTTTGGAGTTCCATTTCCTGTATACCCCATTGGCACAGTAATCGCGGGATATTCTGCCACAGCAGCAAAGCCTGCATGATAATTATTAATAGATAAAAAGCCATCTAAATTATAGTTTGCCATAGGGTTATCAAAGTACTTTTTTCCATTGGTTTTTAAAGTATCCTTAATACGCTCAAGAAAAATAGCGTCTCCTTCATCATTTTGGATTCCGACAAACAAACGCTGACCATAAGGCATAGTATTAATTGAATCTTTTAAATTATAAGTAATAAAGTCTGAAACTGTCCTTAGAGATATCGAAGAGTTAGCATAGTTTGCCATATATAAAGGTAAATCTTCTTTCATATCTAAGTTTAGCAATCTTAAGAAATTTGGAAGTCCAATTTCCTCTTCTTCTATTTCAATTATTTCCGCCCCTTGTTGTTTTAGGACGTTTAAGGCTTTAGTGAAGAGTGTATCTTTCATTAAACGTTTTGGTGCACCAAACCGCTTTCCATTTATACTAGATGTTTTTAACCCATCGTAGTAAAACCCTAATTCTGATTCGACCTTTATAGATTTTGAATCTAACTGATCTTCACCATAAATAGCATCGAGCAAAATTGCATTATCTCTAACCGTTTTTGTCATTGGACCTGCCGTATCGAGCGTTGATGAAATTGGGACAATACCTGTGCGGCTCACTAGGCCAACAGTTGGTTTTAGTCCTACTACAGAGTTCTGACTTGCTGGTGATAAAATCGAACCTGAAGTTTCACTACCAATTGCTGCAGCACAAAAATTAGCCGCTACTGCGACGCCACTACCAGAACTTGAACCACCTGTATCCATTATACCTCTACCATAAGGATTTAAAGTTTGCCCTCCCACTGCAGAATAACCGCTTGGACAATCACCACAGAAAAAATAAGCCCATTCACTTAAATTTGCTTTACCAAGAATAAGCGCACCCTTGGACTTTAATTGTTTTGTAATAAATGCATCTTTGGTTCTGTTGTTTTTTAAAGCCACAGCACCAGCTGTAGTCACCATATTAGCAGCATTAACATTATCTTTTAATAATATTGGCATACCAAAGATGGGATGTTTCCATTTTTTATTAATTAATTCCTGATCTCTTTGTTTGGCTTCTTCTAAAATATTTGGATTTATGGAAATGACAGCATTAAGGGATAAATCATTCTCACGATCAAACATTTTGATTCTATGCAAGTAAAATTGTACGAGTTCTACATATGTAAACTTATTGTCGCGTCTGTTTTCCTGAAGCGTTGTAATATCTTTATCTAGAATGTAGGGTTTAAGTTTATTATAATCTGCTTCATTAAAATTGTCCAGAACGATGTTCGCATCTTTCCATATCTCTTCTTTGGTTAAATTTTTTGAATCTAAAACCTTAAACGCTCTAAAATCTTTAGTAGAAATGGAACTTAAATCATTATCTACACTGGTACCATCAGTTTCAACCGTTTCTAACGTTGAAATTGGTTCGCGCGCTTCGCGTTGTTTAGAGTTTATACAAGAATGAATTAGAAGAAATGAAAAAAGCAATACTATAAGTCGCATGGTCTGTATTTTTTATAAAAATACAAAATGCAAGACATCCTTAAAGTCTCATTTTGGAATTAATACTAGTTACCCGGTTAACTAGAACCCTAATGCAGTAAAAAGTAACGTAAAGCAAGTAGATGTACTACTTAAAAAAAGAATCGACAAACTCATATTTATTAAAGACCTGTAAGTCTTCAATACCCTCACCTACGCCTATATATTTTACAGGAATTTGAAACTGGTCACTTATACCAATGACAACGCCTCCTTTTGCGGTACCATCTAATTTGGTAACTGCCAATGACGTTACTTCAGTTGCAGCAGTAAACTGTTTAGCTTGCTCAAAAGCATTTTGACCAGTAGAACCATCAAGCACTAATAATACATCATGTGGAGCATCACCAACTACCTTTTGCATAACTCGTTTTACCTTAGTTAATTCGTTCATTAAGTTCACTTTATTATGTAATCGTCCAGCTGTATCAATAATGATAACATCAGCATTTTGATTAACACCAGATTGTAAAGCATCGAACGCGACAGAGGCAGGATCTGATCCCATACCTTGTTTAATCATAGGTACATCTACTCTATCTGCCCATACCTGTAATTGATCTATTGCGGCAGCCCGAAACGTATCTGCTGCTCCAAGAACCACCTTGAGTCCTTTCTTTTTAAATTGGTAAGCTAATTTTCCAATAGTTGTAGTTTTACCAACACCATTTACACCAACCACCATAAGCACATAAGGGGTCTTTGTGCCATCTTCTCGATTTGGTAATTCCGGAATTTTATAATCGGTCTCTTCGCCAGAATTGGTTTCTGACAATAAGCCTGCAATTTCTTCTCTTAGAATCTGATTGAGCTCAGAAGTGCCCAAATATTTATCTTTAGCCACACGCTCTTCGATGCGTTCTATAACCTTTAAGGTTGTATTAACACCAACATCACTGGTAACGAGAATCTCTTCCAAATTATCTAAAACATCATCATCTACTTTAGATTTTCCGGCTACGGCTTTATTAAGTTTATTGAAAAAAGATGACTTAGATTTTTCTAAACCTTTATCTAATGTTTCTTTCTTTTCTGAAGTGAATATTTTTTTAAAAAAACTCATTTAATCATTTGTTATTATACTACACCTCAGCATAGTCAGTGTAAAATACATTATAAAATAATAGTTACAATCCGTCAACAACCTTGCCCTAATTTTACGTCTGCAAAGTTGTCATGAATTCCTTCAAATATAGCCATAAAAAAACTGCTTTCAAACGAAAGCAGTCTTGTGTATCTATATCTAAATAAAGATTATTTCTTATCTAAAAATTCGTTTACGAATTCTGGTGCCATAACTGATTCTACGAACATGTAAGCTCCTGTTTTAGGAGATTTCACCATTTTTATCGCTTTTGTTAAACGCTTAGATCCTGTCTGTAAAGATGCTACTGATTTCTTTGCCATAATTCCTGAGGATTAATTGAGATTTTCACAAAGTGAAAATTTCTAATTCTTATTTAATTTCTTTATGAACGGTCATACGCTTAAGGATAGGATTAAATTTCTTAATCTCCATACGATCTGGCGTATTCTTTTTGTTCTTTGTTGTTATATACCTTGAAGTTCCTGGCTTACCAGAAGCTTTGTGCTCTGTACACTCTAAAATAACTTGTATTCTATTTCCTTTTTTTGCCATTGTAAATTGACTTAAGCGCTGACGCTATTATTTGTAAAATCCTTTTGCTCTAGCTTCTTTTAACATTGCAGTAATACCAATTTTATTGATAGTCTTTAATGCAGATGTAGAAACTTTTAATGTTACCCACTTATCTTCTTCAGGAATAAAAAAACGTTTTTTAACCAAGTTAGCATTAAACTTGCGTTTTGTTTTATTCATAGCGTGAGAAACATTGTTTCCAACCATCGCTTTTTTCCCAGTAAGTTCACAAACTCTTGACATTGTATTCTCTCTTTAGGTCTATTAATTCTTCCTGTTTATTGAAATAACGCTTATCATTATTTTAAAACAGGGTGCAAATTTAAGAAAACTTTACGTTTCAACAAACATAAAATCTTACTTTTTTAAAATTATTTTTAGCAGCATTTCTAAGGCTTTGTTTGAGGCCTTCATAATTACTTTTTCGCGATGATTACTAAAATTAAATACTTCCGAAAAAACATTATCTTCTGTTGCTATAGCTATCCAAACTGTTCCTACCTCTGCATCCGATTCTCCTTTTGTTGGACCAGCATTACCTGTGGTGCTAATACCTATGTCTGATTTAAAAAGTTCTCTAACATTAATCGCCATTGCCTCTGCTACAGACTTACTAACCACAGAATTAGCTTCAATATCATCAGTGGCAACCTTTAAAATTTCAGTTTTTGAATCGGTTGAATAACTTACAATGCTTCCTTTAAAAAATTTTGAAGCTCCAGCATTTGCCGTAAAACCTTTGGCAATTTGCCCACCAGTACAACTTTCTGCAATACTAAGCGTCTTGCCTGTTTCGATTAATCGCGAACCAATAATGGTTTCTATAGTATTTTCGTCTTCGTAACCAACAAATATATCTTCGATAAGTGGAAGTATGCGTTTTATCTGTTCTTCAATACCCATTTCCACCAGCCTGAGGTCAGTTCCTTTAGCAGATAGTCGTAACCTAACACTCCCCAAACTTGGTAAGTATGCCAATTTTATATAATTAGGTAACTGGCTTTCTACCTTTTCAATTTTTTTAGCTATTGCGCTCTCACCTAACCCATTTGTAAGTAAGGTTTTATGGCGTATAAATGGAAACTTAAATCGAGATTGTAAAGCTGGCAAGGCCTCATCCCTTATTAGGGATTTCATCTCATAAGGAACACCTGGCAGTGAAATAAATACTTTGTTGCCTTTTTCAATCCACATACCTGGTGCTGTTCCATATCGATTCTTAAGAATCTTAGCTTTGGATGGCACTAAGGCTTGTTGTCTGTTAATATCTGATATTGGTGTACTTATGTAGGTAGTGAATAAATCCTCAACATGTGCCAAAACTTCTTTATTTTCAACCAATGTATCATTAAAGTATTGACATAAAGTATGTTTAGTTATATCATCTTTGGTAGGCCCCAATCCTCCTGTGATAATAACAATATCTGCATTTTCTTCAGCTTCTTTTAAGGCTTTCAAAATATGCTTTTCGTCATCCTGTATAGAAGTTATTTGATAAATTGAGATGCCTGCTTTATTAAGCGTTTTGCCTAAAAAGGCAGAATTGGTATCTACGATCTGCCCAATGAGAATCTCATCTCCTATTGTGATGATCTCTGCCTGCATTACAACCCGAAGTCCGCCTTTATTTCGTTAGTTGCATTCTCTACGGCATTGAGTACAATTTGTAACTGTGCATCTACATTTTCATCAGTTTTTTCAAACTTACCCCAATCCTGTACTTCGATAAGCTTATCGAGAACACCGAGCTCAAACAAATCTATTGTTGGTTTCATTTTATGAGCAGCCTGATAGGTTTCGTGAAAATCTTTAACAGGTACTGATTTTTTTAACCGTTCAGCATCTTCCGGGACTTCTTCGATAAAAGCTCCTGCCAGAGCCATAACGAAGTCTTCATCGTTATCGGCCATTTCGCGAACGCGATCTAATTTATAGTGTTTTGGCATTTATTTAATTTTTATAGAAAACATTTCTTCGTTTTCAATATATCCTTTTAATGTGTCATTTGCAAAAACCTTACCAACTCCGGCAGGTGTGCCTGTAAATATAATATCTCCAATTTTTAAAGTAAAGTATTTTGAGACATATTCGATAAGTTCATCTATTTTCCACAACATCAATTCCGTATTTGCCTGCTGTACAACGGCTTCGTTTTTTTTAAGACTAAAATTAATATTGTGTATATCCTGAAATTTAGCTTTTGGCAACCATTTGCCTATGACAGCGGCACCATCAAATGCTTTTGCTTTTTCCCAAGGCAAGCCTTTTGCTTTTAATTTTGCCTGAAGATCTCGTGCTGTAAAGTCGATACCAAGTCCGATATCGTCATAATACTTGTGTGCAAATTTCTTATCGATATGCTTACCTACTTTTTTGATTTTCACCAATACTTCCACCTCATGATGAACATCATCAGAAAAATCTGGAATAAAAAATGGCTGCTTCTTCAACAAAATTGAAGTATCTGGCTTTAGAAACACCACCGGATCTGTAGGCTTTTCGTTTTCTAATTCTTTAATGTGGTCTGTGTAGTTTCGACCTATGCAGATGAGTTTCATGTATTAATACAAGGTTTTACTTTTATTCGTTAGTCCAACTTATTATTAAACCGTCTCAACTTAATTGCAGTCAACACTTTTTTAGTATATAACGGAAAATCTGCATTAAGCAACCAGCCAAAATAACCAGGTTCTTGTTCCATAACGTCCACTACTCTTTTTCCTTTATGTTTACCAAAAGAAAAACATTCTTCCCCTTTTTTGTTGAAAATTAAAAAACCTGCAAAGTCAGCAAATTTTTTACGAGAACTAAATTCCGCTAAAAATTTGGTATCATTCTCTAGGCTATCATATTTGGACAGTTGCGCCTTTAACACCTCGTAAGTGGCTTTGGTATCGGCTTCTGCACTATGGGCATCGTCTAAATTTTTATCACAGTAAAATTTATAGGCTGCACTTAAGGTACGTTGTTCCATCTTATGAAAAATAGTCTGCACATCTACGGATTGCCTATTTTTCATATCAAAATCAACCTCTGCACGTAACATCTCTTCTGCTAATAATGGAATATCAAAACGGTTAGAATTAAAGCCTCCTAAATCAGAATCCTTAATCATGTTATATATTTCTTTCGACAATTCTTTAAAGGTTGGTTTGTCTGCTACATCTGCGTCTGAGATACCATGTATTAGGGTAACTTCTGCAGGAATTGGCATTTCTGGATTTACCCGCCATGTTTTACTTTCTTCTTTCCCATCAGGATAAACTTTAAGAATTGAAATTTCAACTACTCGATCTTTAGAAATATTAATTCCGGTAGTTTCTAAATCGAAAAAACAAATAGGTTTATTAAGGTTGAGTTGCATTGGCATAATTTTGGGCAAAGATATATAGATTCTTTTGAACTGCGGTTTAGGATTTACAAAAGCTCAAGTGTATAGAACCTATCCAAAAGCAAATTAATTGGGTATTATTTTTTTAACTATCTTGAGATTGAAAACAAATAGGATTTATAAAAAATTAAATTTGCGAATTCCAACACAGAAAAGTGAAAAATTTTACCATAATTTAAATGGAGGTAGGTAATACAAACTTATCCTATAAAACCAAATGGATCTATAATATTGCAAAAAATGGTCTTATTTGGCAAGGCATACGCAATAGATTGGCCAAAATAGGATTTGATTTTATGCCTTATTACTGGGAAATAGGCGCCATAGACATAGCACCTCCTTCTATTAGAGGTGATAGCTCAGAATACGAACTATCTATTTTAAATGAAGATGAAATTGCATCAATTAAAAGCAATATTATAGGAATTGCCCATAAAGACCTATTGAATGATTATAAACAAGGTGATACGTGTTTAGCTATTAAGTATCGTGATAAAATAGCCATTTATTCATTTATTAAGCAAACTGATTTTTATTTTAGAGGTAGAATTTTCAAAATAAAACCATCCGAAGGATACGTACACCACACGTATACATTCGAAGATTTTAGAGGAAAAAATTTAGCACCTTTTTTACGTTATCAGTCGTATAACTATTTTAAAAGTCACGGCATTGACACCTACTACAGTATCAGCGAATATTTTAATAAACCTACGCTTAAGTACAAAAAGAAAATAGGTGTTAAACCACTTAAACTATACCTAAATGTCGTACTATTTAAAAGGTGGTGTTATAATTTTACTTTAAAATCCTATTAATTAATCTTAGATAATATTCATGAAAACACTAATCGATTATGGATTTTTAGCGACCAACCAATTGATTAGTCAACAATTCTTCTTTTTCGGTTAAGTTTCTTGACGTCATTAAGCACATTTTTTATACGTGCCCTTTTTAATAAAACCTTAGTTATAAATCTATTTATCTGCATTGGCAAATAAGGTAAAGGCCGTAAAACATCTATAATTAAAACCGCCCTTTCTTCATTAGATGTATTTACCACCTCATGATCCCAGGTATCATCAAAAAGTATACTGTCTCTTTCTTTCCAATAATAAATATCATTTTTAATTCTTATATATGGAGGTGCAACTTTTGGCACCTTAAGTCCTAAATGATATCTCAAATAGCCCTTATAAGGCCCATGGTGTGCAGGTATAGATTTTCCGGGTTCTAAAACAGAAAAAAATACCTTATAAAAATTTGGGTTTCCTGCTAATAACGCACAGGTTTTTGGACAAAGTTCTTTAGCTAAATCTGGTGTCTCCCCTGAGTAATGAAGCAAAAATACTTTCCATTTTAACGTAGGTTCAACTTTTCCCGAAATCTCATAGGCTCGTTTATCTACCTCATGGTAAGCCGGAATATTAAAATGTTTGTTTACATTTTCATATTCAGATTTTATGATTTCAAAGTTTTCTTCAATTGTCGTTAGCTGAGGAATGGTTGAATTTACATCAAAAAAAACAGGCCTTTTTGGTCCTTCGTCATACAAACCAATGATGCGATTTCCTATTTTCATTATAAAGTTTATACTAATAGCTCGAATATTCATATACTCTAAATTGTATGTATTAAAAAAAAAGCACTAGACTTGACTGTTGGTCATCCAGAATTTAAAAAGCTAATATAAATTATTAATCTTAAGGTGATATAGACGATTTCAACAGAACAAAAAAAAGCACAGTCTTTAAACTGTGCTTTTTTTTGTTATTAGACCCTGAAATTAAGGCTTACTTATAAGTTTTAGATTAAATCTCACGATTTGAATCCCAAGCTTCAAGATAATCTTTTACTGCTTTAACGAATTGTCCTCCTAATGCACCATTAACAACTCGATGATCATAAGAATGCGACATTATCATTTTGTAACGAATACCAATAAAGTCGCCTTCAGGAGTTTCGATTACTGCTGGTAATTTTCTGATGGCACCTAAGGCCAAAATACCTACTTGTGGCTGATTAATAATTGGCGTACCCATAATACTTCCAAATGTGCCAACATTTGTTACGGTATAAGTACCACCTTGAATATCGTCTGGGCTCAATTTATTATTTCTTGCTTTTGAAGCTAGATCATTAACCTTTTTGGCCATGCCTAATAGGTTTAGTTGGTCTGCGTCTTTAATTACGGGAACTATTAAATTACCATCTGGCAATGCAGCAGCCATACCAAGATTAATATGCTTCTTTTTTATTATACTATCGCCTTGTACGGAAATATTAAGCATTGGGAAATCGCGAAGTGCTTTGGCTACAGCCTCCATAAATATTGGAGTAAAAGTTAAATTTTCGCCTTCACGTTTTTTAAAACTGTCTTTATGCTTATTTCTCCAATTCCAAATATCAGTTACATCTGCCTCTATAAATGATTGTACATGCGCTGAAGTTTGAACCGAGTCTATCATATGCTTAGAAATGAGTTTACCCATTCTAGACATTTCAATAATATCATCTTCACCAGAAGCGGTAACTTGAGCAGGCTTTGACGGTTCTGCCGATTGTTTTTTTACAGGCGCTGGTTGCTCTTGCTTTTTCTCTACTTGCTCTGTCCTGGCGTTTTGTTCTGACTTAGAACTACGAGATTGTAAATATGCCTTAATATCGTTTTTTGTAACACGTCCATCTTTACCTGTACCATCTATACTATCTAACTCAGCCTGAGAAACGCCTTCTTGCTTAGCAATATTTTTTACTAATGGAGAATAAAAGCGATCTTCAGACGATGAAACTGACTGTACCTGCTCCTTTGCAGCTACAATGGTCTGAGAAACTTCAGCTACAGCTTTTGATGACTCGTCTTCATTTTTAGGCTCCGATTTGGCAGATTCCTCCTTTTTTACAGACGTATCTTCTCCTTCGGTCTCAATAATTGCAATAGTTTGACCAACTTGGACAACATCATCTACGTTAAAAAGCTTTTCTACTAAAACACCATCTACTTCACTCGGCACTTCGCTATCTACTTTATCTGTTGCTATTTCTAAAACAGCCTCATCTGCTTCGATAGTTTCACCAACATCTTTAAGCCAAGAGGTTATTGTTGCTTCTGCAACACTCTCGCCCATTTTAGGTAATTTAAGTTCAAACTTTGCCATATGTTTAATTTGAAGGTCTTTATTTGATAAGTGAGTGCAAAATTAATAAAAAAACAGATATTTTATTGATTTTAATTCAACAAATAAAAGCTTAGAATTGTATCACCTCTCCCCTATTAATCGCACTATCACTTCCGATGATAAAATTACTATTTTTCGGTAATAATCTAAAAACTATATTTCGAGGGTTCGATTTTGATTTCATGTCGTCTATAATAGCTTCATACTTAAGATGATTAAGATCGTAAACTACTTTACTATTATTAGAGATCTCCCTTAGAAATAGATTTTGAAGATAAATTGGTTCATTTAATTTTGCTTGTAAGTTTTTATCAATATGCTTAGATATTACATACGTGTGTTTAATAAATAAAGGCTTTATAGTGCTAGAAGACCTAAAAACATAGGCTAGCTTTATGCCTAACCAAACCATAATGCTAAACAGTGGATTCTTCTTAAAATGCTTTTTATAAAAAATCTGCATAGCGCCATAGAAGCGTTTTGCATATTGCGCATCCCTCAACGTGCTTTCTCCTTTAAAATGAATGACAGTTGACTTACCGTAATAATAATTTTTAAACCCTGATTTATAAATTTTATAGGATAAATCTATGTCTTCGCCATACATAAAATAATCTTCATCGAAACCACCTACTGAAGTATAAACCTCTTTCTTTACTAGCATAAATGCACCCACGAGTATTTCAACTTCTCCAATGGCGTCTTTATTTAAACTATTATAGTACTGCTTAGTATTTCCAAGTAATTTTTTGAGCGCTACATTTAGAGTAGGAACATTACGTTTACTTTCTGGTAAAAACATTCCAGTGCCATCAATTAACTGGCAACCAACAAGACCTGGATTTTCTTTTGAATCTGCAAAATCAATAAGTTGTTTAAATGTGTTTTCTGAAACTACTGTATCCGGATTTAAAATACATACATATTCACCTTGAGCATGCGTTACACCAATATTATTTCCTTTTGAAAACCCCAAGTTATCCTGGTTCCGGATTAATTTCACATCAGGAAATAGTGAACGAACCATTTTACAGCTCTCGTCGGTGGAATTATTATCGACCACAATAATTTCTGCCTCTAGATCCCGAATAGCGGTTGCAACACTTTTTAGACATAATTCTAAAAAATAGCGAACGTTATAATTAAGAATAACTACAGATAGCTTCAAAGTAAATTTATGATTTTAAGGAGGCTTCAAATGGTACACGGTCAATGATACTTCTTCCCAAAGTAATTTCATCTGTATATTCAAGTTCATTACCTGCCGCAACACCTCTAGCAATGGTAGATAAGGCTACTTCGTAATCCTGTAATTGTCTAAAAATATAAAAATTAGTAGTATCGCCTTCCATAGTTGGGCTCATAGCAAAGATTAATTCTTTCACTTGTCCGGACTTCACTTTTTCTACTAAAGAATTTATATTTAAATCCTGTGGGCCAATACCATCCATTGGAGATATTTTACCACCTAAAACATGATATAATCCTTTAAATGAACTTGTGTTTTCTATTGCCATAACATCTCTGATGTCTTCCACAACACACACCAAAGCGCTATTTCTATTTGGATTTTCACAAATTTCGCATAATATTTTATCGCTGATATTATGGCATGACTTGCAGAAGTTAATTTCTGCTCTAACCTTTGATAATGCCTCAGACAATTGAAATGTTTGATGTTCTGGCTGCCTTAAAAGATGAAGCACAAGGCGCAATGCAGTCCGTTTACCAATTCCTGGTAATTGAGACATTTCATTGACTGCATTCTCTAATAATTTTGATGAAAATTCCATGACTGCGAAGTTACAGATTTTTACAATTAAAATGTCCAATAGCAAATGAATTGCTATTGGACTTTATTGTACAAGAATGACTTGTTATTTTATGATTAGTTTTTTGGTAATTTCTCCATTAGCACCATTTAGTTTTATAAAATACATACCAGCTTCAAAATCAGAAACATCAATCTTATAACCATTTAACAGGTTTAATTCTTTGCCATAAAACATCATTTTACCTAAGGTATTATAAACACTTATAGTTACATTTTCTGGTTTATCCCACGAAAGAGTAATATTATTACTGGCTGGGTTTGGAAATAAGGTAAAATCTTTAATCTCTAAGTCATTTACACTTAAAGCATTGAAAATATTAGATCGCCAAAGACCTCTTCCGTAGGTTGCTGCGTACAATTTACCATCGGCATTATTAATTTCAAGTTCATTAATTCTTACATTAGGTAGCCCATTGTTAAAAGGCGTCCAAGTATTACCAAGACTATTATCTGTATAATACACGCCATAATTCATACCCACATATAATCCATCTTCTCCATTATCTTGCCATGCTAATGCCTGAGAAGAGAAGTTAGGTAAATCATAGCGCATCGAGGTCCATGACACACCATTGTCTGCACTTACATACACTTTTTCACTATCTGTAGTAGCAATTGCAATTTTTGTTGGATCATTTGGATGCACAGCAATTTCGTTAATTCTACCACCATTTAAGTTTAGTCCAGACTGCGACCAAAATAAACCTCCGTTGTTTGTAAACCAAAATGCGCCATCTATTGCTAAATACATGTACTGATTATTAGAAGGTGCAATTTTTAAATGGTCAATATTTGCACCAAAATTTTGAGATATTGACACCCAGACAATTCCTCCATCTAAAGATTTATAAACCTCATCAAAAGCACAGTAAATTGTATTTTGAACAATAGGATCTTGTTCAAAAGGTACAATCCAGTTCCAATTACTCTGCCCTCCTTTACTGTCTGGTTGTGAAACACCACTTACATTATTACCACCATCTACAGATTTAACAAAAGACCCAAACTGAGATGTGCCATAAATTAATTGAGAATTATCCTTGTCTACAAAACCTTCCATACCATCTGCTCCCCACCAATCTCTCCAAACACCATCAGAACCTAGAACAGTAGACCCGTTATCTTGTGAGCCGCCTGTAACTATTACAGGGTCTGTTTGACTAATACCAATTCGGTAAAATTGTCTTATACCTAGTCCCGGAGTTAAATCTGTATAATAGTTGCTATTTACAACCGTCGGGTTTTCCGCTTTAAAAATTCCTCCATCAGAACCTACAAATAACTTTACTTCTGCACCTGAACCTGCAAAAAGAAGAATATCAACATCTGCATGGCAGTAACCAATATTTTCTGAAGCTGCTCCATTTGGAGTCCACTGTGAGGTTATGTTAAAACTTAAACCACCATTAGTAGATCTCCAAGTATTGATACCTGCGATGTGTACATCGTCTACGTCATTAGGGTTTACCGAAATTCCCATATCTCTTGGGGCCTGACCCAGATTATCTGCACCTGTAGAACTATAACCGAAGTAATTAGAAATATGAGATAATTTGGTAAAATTAACTCCACCATCTGTCGATTTATGCAAACCACCAAAAGTACCAGCAGAAGATTCTAAAACATAAACAATCGATGGATTATCATCCGAAACACCAATCATTTTTGGTCCTGAGCTAAAATCATTTGGTGCTGATTCAAATCCGTCAGAAAATATAATACCAGAATTATCTGTCTCAATGGATATATCATCTAAGGTTAATCCTCTACCATAATTTGATTTGCCTTCAAAAGCAATGTAGTAATCTGAAGAGGCATTAGGTAAATTGAGTGTAACATCCTGCCAAGCTGTAACCTCGGCCGTATATTCTGCAATTTGTATCCATGCCCCATTTGATGAAGATTTATAAAACACTCTTAACTCATCAATATCCCCCTCCCAATTAACTTGTGTAAATGAAAAGTTAACTCTTGGGTTTACAGCTGCATTTAAATTTAATGAAGGTGTTACTAGTTTAGTTTTTGGTCCTGAAAAATTACCTATATAAAACAGACCCAATGCACTACCTGTTCTTGGTGTTACTGAGTTATTTTGGTTAGATCCACTTGTTGTCCATGAAGTCGTACCACTCACGAACTCTTGACTAAAAGCCCCTAAACCATCAGGTGAACCAAATGTATTCCCACCATCTGTAGATCTGTAAAAATTATTTCCTGAAGCATAGATAATATTTGGATCTCCAGGTTTGAATTGAAAATCGTAACCATTAGTAGCGCCACTATCAATAATAGACCAGGTTGCACCACCATCTACAGACTTATACAATCCCGACCCTTCTGCACTGCAAAACATTTTGTTGGTATCTGTAGGATGAATTAATATTCTGTTTATATTACCACCAGGAACACTGCCATGTAAGCTCCATGTTGCTCCACTATCTGTTGATTTAAATAACGAACCGCCGTTAGAACCCCAATAATAAGTTTCATTATCCAGTGGGTCTATTGCCAGAGCATAGACATCTATATTTGCTAAATTATCTGTAAGCACAGTCCAATTAGTCCCACCATCATTGCTTCTCCAAACACCACCAGTCTGGCTTCCAACTATTATATGATTTAAATTGGTTTCTTCTATTGCTATTGATGTGATTCTACCAACCCCTGGATTATACCCAGAAGTAGCATTCCAATACGTAGGTCCCATTTCTTCCCAGGCTCCTACAGTTGTCTTTGCAGCTATACCTTCATTATTAATTCTGGCATTATAATTTTGCAACTCATTATAATAAAACTCTGGAGTCTTCAGTTTCCCTGTTTCATCCATAGCGCGTTCTGCAAAATATTGCCAACGTTTAAAAGGCTTAAATCCTGTTCCTCGTGCTGTGCCTACAGAGTCAAAGTGCTGATTTGCAACCTCGCTAATATAGTCTACAGTATGAGTTCCTTCGGCAATAAGCGCCTTATAGTCTTGCGCATTTAAAATTAAATTAACAAGCAAGACACAAATTAAAACGTTAACCTTTTTCATAATTATTTTTATTTTTCGAAGCTATTTTTTTCAAATGTACTATTTTTCAAAAATTTTTAGTGACAAAATAAAATCTTTATGAGCCCAACTTCGATACTTGTATTAATTGCATGTTATTTTGGACTGCTAGTTTTAATCTCCTATTTCACAGGTAAAGAAGACTCAAATTCGGCTTTTTTCAAAGCTAATAAATCCGCACCCTGGTATTTAGTTGCTTTCGGTATGATCGGAGCCTCCTTGTCTGGCGTTACCTTTATATCAGTCCCAGGTGCTGTAGAAGCTAATCAGTTTGGATATCTTCAGGTAGTTTTTGGGTATTTCTTTGGGTATTTGGTTATTGCCTATGTTTTACTCCCTTTATATTATAGGTTAAACTTAACATCAATATATACGTATCTTCGAGATCGGTTTGGAATTGTAAGCTACAAAACAGGTTCGGTGGCCTTTTTAATTTCAAGAACTGTGGGTGCAGCATTCCGGTTATTTTTAGTGGCAAAGGTTTTACAACTTTTAGTTTTTGATTTATTTAATGTACCCTTTGCAATAACTGTAATAATTACAATTGCGCTCATTTGGCTGTACACATTTAGAGGAGGAATTAAAACTATCATTTTTACAGACACATTACAAACCTTGTTTATGCTAATTTCTGTTATAGTTACTATTTCATTTTTAGCCTCTGCCTTAGACTTGAACAGCGTATCTGCCATCATTGACAATACTACGAATAGCCCCTTGAGTAAGGTGTTCTTTTTTGGTGATAGTAATGATCCTCAATTTTTCTGGAAGAGTTTTTTGTCTGGTATATTTATTACCATTACAATGACAGGCCTGGACCAGGATATGATGCAAAAAAATCTTACTTGTCGTAATTTAAAGGATGCACAGAAAAACATGGTGTCCTTTAGTATAGTACTCATTTTTGTAAATATTCTATTCTTAGTTTTGGGGTTAATGTTAACACAATATGCTAATTTAAATGGTATTACCGCGACCAAGGACAACTTATTCCCTACCATTGCAATGCTGCCTAAAATTGGTGTAATTACTTCTGCTTTCTTTCTTTTAGGTCTAATTGCCGCTGCCTACTCCAGTGCAGATTCTGCTTTAACCTCATTAACGACTTCATTTTGTATTGACATTGTAGAAATAGAACATAAAGAAGAATCTAAAAGAAAAAAAATTAGAAAACAGGTCCATATTGGATTTAGTCTAGTGCTTGTTGTAGTTATTTTATTGTTCGATTTAATATTTAAGGATGTTTCGGTAATATGGGAACTTTTTAAAGCAGCTGGTTATACCTATGGCCCTCTTCTTGGTTTATTTGCTTTTGGGTTGCTTAGTAAATCTCATATAAAAGATAAATTTGTTTGGATTGTGGCGATATTAGCGCCATTACTTTCGTACCTATTAAACTTATATTCTAAAGAACTCTTTAACGGTTACGAAATAGGGTTCGAAATTTTAATCATAAATGGTATCCTGATGTTTATTGGCTTACTAGCAATAAAGAAGAAAACCTATAATGCTGTTAATCAATAGGCCGTTAGATATATGTTGTATCAAAGCCAATGACATCCATAATTACAAGTTAAATATTTGTTAATATTTAGTACTTTTGTTCAGTTGACTAACTATCTCCTTTAATGAAAAACACTTATTTATTAAGTATAGCATTGCTATTGCTATTTACTTGTTCTGACACTAAAAAAGACACAACCGATAACCAAAGCTTTCTACTCACAAAGGTTTCATCAAAAGACTCTGGTATTGACTTTGTAAATCAGGTTACTGAAGATGCAGAACACAGCATAATTAACTACATCTATTATTATAATGGTGGTGGTGTCGCAACAGGAGACATTGATAACAACGGACTTCCAGATTTGTTTTTCGTATCCAATATGGGTGAGAACAAACTGTATCTTAACAAAGGAAATTTAAAATTCGAAGATATCTCCTCCACGGCAAATATTAGCGGAAATTCCAGCTGGAATACCGGAGCTACCATGGTAGATATAAATAATGACGGACTTCTGGATATATACTTATGCTCAGTCTCTGGCTTATTAGATTTTAAAGGACATAATGAACTTTTCATCAATAATGGTGATGGTACTTTTACTGAAAAAGCAAAAGAATACGGTTTAGATTTTGAAGGGTTTTCGACACAGGCCTATTTCTTTGATTATGATAAAGATGACGATCTCGATGTTTACATTGTTAATCACGCTATCCATACAACTTTATCTTACGGCAATGCCAATATGCGCAATAAACGCGCACCGCTAGTGGGCGATGTTTTGCTAAACAATGATAATGGCAAATTCGTAAATGTTAGTGAAAAGGCTAATATTTATGGTGGCGTTAATGGTTATGGATTAAGCGCTACACTTGCAGATTTTAACAACGATGGTTGGGACGACATTTACGTATGTAATGATTTTCATGAGGATGATTATTACTATATCAACAATCAGGATGGCACTTTCAAGGAACAACTCGCAGAATCCTTTACAACCATTAGTCGTTTCTCTATGGGTAGTGATGCTGCAGACATTAATGGCGATGGCTATCAAGATCTTATCACTTTAGATATGTTACCTAAGGATGAACGAATTCTCAAAGAAACTGAAGGTGATGACGCTATGTTTAACACGCAAAAACAATTAACCACCTTAGGCTATAAAGATCAATACTCCAGAAATATGCTCCAGCTTAATAATGATGGTAAGTACTTTAAAGAAACGGCCTTATTAAATAACGTAGCAGATACAGATTGGAGTTGGGCTCCGCTGTTTGCCGACTATAATAACGATGGTCATCAGGATCTCTTTATATCTAACGGCATTTTAAGACGCCCTAATGGTCTCGATTTTAAAAAATATGTATCTAATGCTTTTAAAGGACGATCCGAAAATGATGGTGTAGCCTGGTTATATAATTCAATTGACCAAATGACAACTGGCAAGGTGACCAATGAAGTATTTAAAGGGAATTCCCAGACTTTTGAAAATAAAACTGGAGAATGGATTGAAAAGCAACCTAGTTTATCTAACGGTGCTATTTATGTAGATCTAGATTTAGATGGTGACTTAGAATTAATTACCAATAATTTTGGCGAGACTGCAGCAATATATAAAAATACCACAGATAGTACAGCCAATTATATTAGCTTAGATTTTGATTATAAGGAAGGCAATAAGGAAGGCATTGGGCTTAAAGCGATTGTTCATTGCAATGAGAATCGCCAGTTTAAACAATTATTTAAATCGAGAGGGTTTTTATCTTCTTTGGAGAGCACGTTATACTTTGGTCTCAATGATGCTACCAAAATAGATTCTATAGAAGTGATTTGGCCAAATAATGAAATTCAGGTATTGAAAAACCCTAAAATCAATCAACTTTTAAAAGTTGGTTATAATCCAACCAACAGCTATTATAACTATAGCATTAAATCTAAAAACAAGTCCTATTTTAAAAAAGAAAATTTAATAGATTTCACACATAAAGAAGGTGACTACAATGACTTTGCTGAAGAAAAATTAATCCCTTACAAAATTTCAACCTTTGGTCCAGCAATCGCTATAGGAGATATAGATAATAATGGTTTTGAAGATCTCTTTATTGGAAATACCTCTGGAAATGCGGCCCAAATTTTATTGAATACAGGTACCAACTTTTCCGTATCTGAACAACCAGGAATTAGAGAAGATAAAATATTTGAAGACAATGATGCTACATTTTTTGATGCCGACAATGATGGCGACCTTGATTTGTATGTTGCGTCTGGTGTTAATGATTCAAAATTTGAATCACTTCAAAACGACAGGCTATATTTAAATGAAAATGGCAAGTTTATTAGGTCTAATGACCAAATACCATCTAATTCACTAGTCACCACAACTGTTGAAGCATCTGATTATGACAACGATGGTGATTGGGACCTATTTATCGGTAATCATTCCGACTCCAAGGATTTTGGCAAAAGCGTCTCGTCTTACATTTTAGAAAATGATGGCAGAGGAAACTTTACTAAGGATCCAAATTTTAGCCTCGCTACAAAAGTAACCTCAGCATTATGGAAAGACATAAATGGTGATGCCATTAACGATTTATTGGTAGCAACGGAATGGGATGCGCCAAAAATTTATATAAACAATAAAGGTAATTTAGAATTAATAGACCTGCCGGAAAAGATCAATGGGCTCTGGCAGAGTATTACTACTTATGACGTCGATAATGATGGCGACCAAGATATATTACTGGGTAATTGGGGATTAAACACAAAATTTAATCTCAATTTTGATGGCCCTTTAATGTTGTATTATTCCGATTTTGACAAAAACGGTAAAAAGGAAACTATAATTGCGTACAATAAAAATGGTACGTATTATCCTTTAAATTCCAAAGACGAGTTGGCCTCCCAGATGAATATTGTTAGTAAAATATACTTGGACCATAAAAGTTATGCTGGCAAATCTATAGAAGAGGTATTAAGAAAAGGTACTATTAAGGATGCCACTAAATATCAGGTTCACACTTTGGCCTCTGGCTATCTGAAAAATAACAATGGTGTATTTGATACATTTTCTGAGTTACCTAGCGAATTTCAGTTAGCACCAATAAATGCCTTTGCATCAGTTCATGTTAAAGATGAAAATAATTTATTAGTGGGTGGCAATTCCTATAAGGTAAATACGTATCACGGATCATACACTGCACTTAAAGGACTTATGGTGAAAGATAAAACTAACTATAGTCCGGTTTCGAAATTTGGAATTGAACCCTTTAATCAACAAGTTAAACAAATTGAGACTATCGCGATGAAAAACAAAAATGTTTTACTTGTATGCAATAATAATGCTGCATTAAAAACCTATTCTTACAAAAATTAGTATTGACCTGTGCCTAATAGCACTAGTGTACAAGCAACTTCATAATCAATATTGTTTTGAAGTAATAAGGTGTAGAATTCTGTATTCTCAGTACCTGGATTAAAAATAACCCGATTCGGATTTAAGTCTATGATATAATCATAATATGCCTGCTGCCGCTTAGGATTTAAATATAGTGTTACTGTATCAATAGCTTCATATTGTTTTAATTCCGTATCAATAGTCACGCCATTTACGTTCCCTGCCCTTAATCCAAAAGCTTTTACCTCGTGACCAAATTTTGACAATCTATTAATAGCAATATTAGAATAACGCATAGGTTTTAAGGAGGCACCAAAGACCAGTGTTTTTTTCTTCATAGTGTTAAAAAAGTGTTAAGCCATGTTAAATAGAGTAACATCGCATAAAAATAGTCGTCTCAACAATAAGAAACTATCAAATCAATCAAAAAATCAATCAAAAATGAGGCATTACCTTTTAATGCTTATAATGGTCTCATCAACTATTATAAGTGCTCAACCCAATCCCAATTTAGAAATTAAAAATGGCTCCATCTCAGGTCGGGTTATTGACGCTCAACTTAATGAGCCAATACCCTATGTTAATGTCATCGTTAAAGATCTAGAAAAGAAGATTATTACTGGTGGAATTACAGATACAGACGGCACCTTTACCGTTACTAAAATTCCTGAAGGCACAATTAATATTGAGATCACATTTATTGGCTATAAGACCATATTAAAACAAGAAGCTATTGGGAAGGGCAATTACGATATCAATTTAGGTAACATCTTCTTGGAAGAAGATGCTCAGAGCTTAGATGAAGTTACAGTTGTTGCAGAAACTTCAACCATTCAACAAAAAATAGATCGAAAGGTTATTAATATAGGTAAAGATTTAACCACCTCCGGACCAACTGCATCAGATATAATGAACAACATTCCTTCGGTAAATGTAGATCAGCAAACTGGCGATATAGCCTTACGAGGTAATCAAAATGTACAGGTGATGGTAGATGGTAAATTATCTAATATTCCTGCAGCACAATTACTAAAACAAATTCCTTCAACATCTATTAAGCAGATAGAATTAATTACAAATCCATCAGCTAAATATAATCCGGAAGGTATGAGTGGTATCATAAATATTATTCTTCATAAAAATGTAAATATTGGTTTTAACGGAAATTTAAATGTTGGGCTTGGATATCAAATAGAACCAAAATTTAATAGTTCTATAGATATGAATTACAGAAACGGTAAACTTAATTTTTATGGTAGCTACGGTAATAATATTTCCCGAAATCGCAACACAGGTATTTTAAACCAAACAGAGGCAGATATTACACAAACGTTTAATTTTTTGGATGACCGTAGATCTCACCTATTTAAAATTGGTATTGATTATTACCTTAATGATGCCCACACATTATCGTTTTTCACGAATCAAAATATTTTTGATGGAGGCACCTTAGGGGAAACCGAATTGTTTTTTAACAACAACCCTTCTAACGACCAGGTGCAAACATTCGATAATATAAATGAGAATAATAGCCAGCAATACAATGGAAATTATAAATATAATATCAATGATGAAGGCCATAATTTAGAGCTGGAAGTAGATCACAATATTTTTGATAACGACTTGGAAACGCTAAACCGTTTTATGGGTTCCGGAGCGCGACCTAATTTTGATGAATTTACAAATACCCAGCGTAATAGAACCACCATTAACTTAGATTATACAAACCCCATTTCTGAGACTATAAAACTAGAAGCAGGCTTGCAGGCAAGGATATTTGATAATAACATTAAATATAATTCTGATGCGAGAGTAAGAAATCAATCCGGTAACTATATACCAACACAAACGGTTTTTAATTACGAAAGAAATATATACTCAGCTTATTTTACATACGGTAAACAATTAGAGAAATGGTCTTATAAATTTGGAGCAAGAGCTGAAAGTGTTCAGGTAGACGCCTTGGCTTTAGATACTGATTTAACTAACAATAACGTTACTACTTTTCCTTTTGAAAACAATTACTTTCAAATTTACCCATCAGCATTTGTAACCTACAATCCTACTGAAAAAAATTCGTACCAGTTTAGTTATAGCAGACGCGTAGACCGACCAGGTGTTGGGCAGGTAAATCCTATACCAGAATTTAATACACCCTTAATTAGCCAGTTTGGTAATCCAGAACTAGAACCGCAGTTTACGAATTCTCTAGAAGTTAATTACACTAGAAATCTTGAGAAAGGTAGTATAACAGGCGGTGTATTCTACAGATTAATTGAAGATGAAATTAACCAAGGTGTTTTTGTAGATCGCGCCGATTTAGGCTCTGGACGAGTTATATTGACCAATGACAATTTCGATAATACCTCAGCTTACGGTGTAGAAATCTCTAGTAATTACAGACCAACAAAATGGTGGAGCCTAAATGCAAGCTTCGACTTATATGTGCGTAAGCAAACAGGTTTCGCAGAATCTCTAGACCCAACCATAAACAACCCGACAGAAAGCGATATCATAGTGAGTGATGTTGAAGTTACCAACACCATTTACAATTTTAGAGTATTCAATAATTTTAAGGTTACAAAAAGTTTATCATTATCGGCTTTTGCCATGTATAGAGGTCCAGACACAGGTTTAAATTTTGAAATGGAACCTATGTACTTTGTTAATCTAGGATTGCGCTATAACTTCTTAGACGAGGACAGAGCGACCTTTAGCTTAAACTTTAATAACGTACTAGACACTCAGGAAATAGCAATTGTTAGCGAGCGTCCTTTTAGACAAACTGTGAGTTTTGAGCCTGAATTTAAAACTATCTTTGCTGGATTATCCTATCGCTTTGGTGGTGGAAAATACAGAGCCAAATCTCGTAAACAGCGAGATAATAATGAAAAAGAAGGTGGAGGATTTATGTAATGGATAATAAAATGAATTTAAGAAAATAGGATGCTCTAATATTTAAAATTGTCACAATTCAGTTTTTGTTGCGTCTTTATTAAAAGAGCATTATCGTATTTAATAGCCTGCATACATATAGTTGATGGTTAGTGTTTATGCTTCGCTATTAAAGAAAACCCGAAGTTCTCTCTTCGGGTTTTTGTTAAATACACGTTAAATACGGTAAGTCATAAAATAAAACCGAATGTTTTACGTCTATAATAATGAGATAAGTTTTAAGTAATAGTAATTATAAATTAATTTTTATAATAGTGTTAGTTAAGTTGGTTAATAGCTGAAAAGCCCAGACAATTTTATATTGTTTGGGCTTTTCTTTTTTTTAGAATCATTAAAATTTAATGCTAAAATGATTACGCTTACCATCTCATAATAACACTTCCCCAAGTAAATCCACTTCCAAAAGCTGCTAAAACCACTAATTCGCCATCTTTAATTTTTCCTTCCTCCCACGCTTCCGTTAAAGCTATTGGTATGGATGCAGCTGTAGTATTACCATACTTCTGTATATTATTAAATACTTGGTCATCATTTAACTTAAACTTTTTTTGTATAAACTGTGCAATTCGCAAATTAGCCTGATGCGGAATTAACATATCTATATCATTTACATTTAATTTGTTGGCTTGTAATCCTTCCATTATTACCTCACTAAAACGTACAACTGCATTTTTAAATACAAACTGTCCATTCATGTATGGGAAATAACTTTCGTCATTAGGATCATTCTCGGCTAAGATATCATTCACCCAGCGTTTACCCATTCCTGGTGCAATTAATACCAACTCTTCTGCATGCTCTCCCTGCGAATGTAAATGTGTAGATAGCACACCCTTAGAATTGTCTTCTTCTCTTGTTAGCACCGCAGCACCTGCTCCATCCCCAAAAATAACAGTTACCCCTCTTCCACGTGTCGTCTTATCTAAACCATGAGAATGTAATTCACTACCAATAACAAGTACATTCTTATACATTCCTGTCTTTATAAAATTATCTGCTACAGAAAGTGCATAAACAAACCCAGAACACTGATTTCGTACATCTAATGCACCTACGGTTTTAATATCTAAAGCATGCTGTACTTGCACACCAGGTCCAGGGAAATACATATCCGGACTCAGTGTTGCAAAAATGATAAAATCTATATCGTCTTTATCTAAACCAGAGCGCTCAATTGCAATTTTAGCTGCTTTTACTCCCATTCCTGCGGTGGTGTCTTCCGTACCTTTAACAGCCCATCGACGCTCTTTAATACCAGTTCGCTCTTGTATCCAAGCGTCATTGGTATCCATCATTTTAGACAGATCATCGTTAGTTACAACATTATCAGGCACATACTTTCCTAGGCCTATTATTTTTGAATTATACATGAAAATATTATTTTAATTTCTAAGACTTCAGAAATCATATTGGTAAACTAAATATACTACAAATTTACCATTTTATAGTTTTTACTCAGCTTAATTAGTTAATTCTAATTTTAACAATTCTATCACAAAAAAAATTGCATTATTAAGTATCTTCAAGCCTTAACCAATTCAATTAAAAATGAAAGCCACCCTCCAATTACTTATAGTTTTTCTTTGTGCAAATATCTACGCACAACAAAGCTTACAATACCAACAACCATCTCAAGAGATCTTAGAATTAGCAAATGCAGAATTAGCTCCCGGCGTTCAAATAGATAGTAAAGGCGAACAAATGGTACTTCTCTATCGCAATCAGTATAAATCAATAGCAGAGTTATCTGAAAGTGAATTACGTTTGGCAGGTCTACGTATAAATCCTGTTACAAACATTGGTAGTAGAACAAATTATTACACTAACCTAAAAGTTAAACACACTACTGATAAGGATCCAAAACAGGTTTCAGGCTTACCTGAAAAGCCACGATTATCAAATTTTAGATGGTCACCAGATGAAACTATGATCGCTTGTCTTAACACAACTGAAAATGGTGTCGAAGTTTGGGTTTTACACATAGCTGATGCAAAGGTTTCAAAACTGACAGATGCCAACGTAAATGCAAATATGGGTAGCACATTAAATTGGTTCAACGATAATGAGCATTTATTGGTTAAGATGCTACCAGAGGACAGACAGCCATTAATAGATACAGCCATTGCTGTACCAACTGGACCAACAGTTTCGGTAAGTGATGGGGAAAAAGCGCAGAATAGAACCTATCAAGATCTATTAAAAACACCAAATGATGAGTTCAACTTTGAACAATTAGCACGTTCCGAAATTAAAAAAATATCTATTCAGGGACATGTGAGTGGTTTTCTGGATGCAGCAATGTATCGTGGCATAAATTTCTCTCCAGATGGCAAATATGTAATGGTGACCAAAATTAAAAGACCTTTTTCTTATTTAGTAACCTACTCAAGATTTCCGAACGAAAGTATTATATACGATAGCCAAGGCAATAAAATCCAATTGGTTAATGACGTTCCATTAGATGAAGTTAGACCAAAAGGGTTTATGTCTACTAGGATGGGAAAACGAAATATGACCTGGAGATCAGATAAACCATCTACCTTGGTTTGGACAGAGGCACTAGACAATGGTGATCCAGCAGTAGAAGCACCTTTTAGAGATGCTGTATATCAAGTCGATGCGCCATTTAATGGTGATCCTAAATTAATTTTAAAAACTAAGCAACGGTTTTCTGGTATCCAATGGGGCGATGAAAAACATGCAATTGCTTTTGACTACTGGTGGAATACCAGAAATACAAAAACCTATTTATTTAATCCATCAAACGGTGAGGCTAAAGTAATTTACGATAGAAATTATCAAGATGTGTATAGTGATCCTGGAAGTTTTGTACGTCAAAAAAATAAGTTTGGCAAATATGTTTTAAATATGGAGAACAACAAACTTTTCCTAATGGGAGATGGATATACTAAAGATGGGCAATTCCCTTTCATTGATGAATATGATATTAATTCAGAAAAAACAAAGCGTTTATATGAGTCAGATTATACAGATAAGCTCGAAACACTCAATTCTGCAATAGACATGAAAAAGGGCGAGATATTGGTAAGAATCGAGTCTCAAACAGAATATCCAAATTATTATATAAGAAACATAAATAAGGACAATGCCTTAACTGCCATTACAAATTTTGAAAATCCGTTTAAAAGTTTAGAAAGTGTAGACAAGCGCATAATAAATTATAAACGTAATGATGGCTTGGATCTAGATGGTACACTCTATTTACCGCTTAATTACGAAAAAGGCAAAAAATACCCTATGATATTATGGGCGTATCCAAGAGAATTTAAGGATAAAGCGAGTGCTTCCCAAAGTACAGCAAACCCAAACGAATTTGTTTACCCATATTGGGGCTCACCAATTTACTGGGTAACAAAAGGCTATGTAGTTTTAGACGATGCGGCATTCCCAATTGTTGGAGAGGGAAATGAAGAACCAAACGATTCTTTTAGAACCCAATTGGTTGCAAACGGAAAAGCTGCTATAGATGCTGTTGATGATCTAGGGTATATAAACCGTAAAAAGGTTGCTGTTGGTGGCCACAGTTATGGAGCTTTTATGACTGCTAATTTATTATCACATTCCAATTTATTTGCTGCAGGTATAGCCAGAAGTGGTGCTTACAATAGAACTTTAACCCCTTTTGGTTTTCAAAGTGAAGAACGCAGTTATTGGGAAGCTCCAGAAATTTATTATAATATGTCTCCATTTATGCATGCCGATAAAATGAAAACACCATTACTTCTAATTCATGGTGTTGCAGACAACAACTCTGGTACTTATCCGCTACAAAGCGAACGTTATTTTAATGCACTAAAAGGTCTTGGAGCACCAGTTAGATTGGTAATGCTCCCAAAGGAAAGCCATGGCTATAGAGCTAAAGAATCTATTATGCATATGCTTTGGGAACAAGACCAATGGCTAAATAAGCATGTAAAGAACAAAATAGATAAGGAAGAAAAAATTGAAAACGATGCGACCTTAAAAAATTAACAATCCCACTAATCTCTATATAAGCCACTTTTATTGAGTGGCTTTTTTTATGTCATCTTGTCACAAATGTTTAATTGGTATTTTATTTGACTATAGGTAAATAATCAAAATAACAATACATAAAATTATATATCATGACAAAAGGAAACATTAATGTATCGGTAGAGAATATCTTTCCGCTAATTAAAAAATTCTTATACAGCGATCACGAAATATTTCTTCGTGAGTTGATCAGTAACGCAACGGATGCGACCCTTAAGCTAAAGCACTTAACAAGTATTGGTGAAGCCAAGGTCGATTACGGCAACCCCATTATCGAAGTAAAAGTAGATAAGGAAGGTAAAAAACTTCATATTATTGATCAGGGTGTTGGTATGACGACTGATGAAGTTGAAAAGTACATTAATCAGATTGCTTTTTCAGGTGCTGAAGAGTTCTTAGACAAGTATAAAGATTCTGGCAAGGATACTGGGATAATAGGTCATTTTGGACTAGGATTTTATTCAGCCTTTATGGTTGCAGATAAAGTTGAAATCATAACCAAATCATTTAAAGATGAACCAGCTGCACATTGGACCTGTGACGGGTCACCAGAATTCACTTTAGTTGAGGCTGATAAAAAAGAGAGAGGCACAGAAATTATTCTTCATATTGCAGAAGATTCAACTGAATTCTTAGAAGAAGCTAGAATCCGTGAATTACTTAATAAGTACAATAAGTTTATGCCTATTCCAATTAAATTTGGAACAAAAGAAATAAATGATCCGGAGTTTACACCAAAAACTACAAAAGATAAAGATGGTAAAGAAACTACTGAGCCACACAAACAAATTACTGTAGATAATATTATTAATAATCCTGATCCTGCCTGGACTAAACAGCCAACCGAATTAAAGGATGAAGATTACAGTCAATTCTATAGAGAGTTGTACCCAATGCAGTTTGAGGAGCCGTTATTTAATATTCATCTTAATGTAGATTATCCATTCAATTTAACAGGGATATTATATTTCCCTAAGATGACGAATGATCTTAATATTCAGAAAGATAAAATACAGCTGTATCAAAACCAGGTATTTGTTACAGATAATGTAGAAGGTATAGTACCGGAATTCTTAACCATGTTACGTGGTGTAATTGATTCACCAGACATTCCATTAAATGTATCGCGTTCTTATTTGCAAGCCGATGGCGCTGTAAAGAAGATATCCTCTTACATTACACGTAAAGTAGCTGATAAGTTAAAATCCTTATTTAATAACAATCGTGAAGATTTTGAAAAGAAATGGGACGATATAAAAATTGTTATTGAGTATGGTATGTTATCCGAAGAGAAATTCTTCGAAAAAGCAGATGCTTTTGCACTTTACCCAACAGTAGATGGTAAATATTACACTTTCGAAGAGTTAACTAATGCCATAAAAGCGAAGCAGACCGATAAGGATGATAAAATGGTAATTCTTTATGCGTCTAATAAAGATGAACAACATGCATATATCGAAACTGCAAAGGCGAAAGGGTATGAAGTCTTACTTTTAGACTCTCCAATTGTTTCGCACTTAATCCAGAAATTAGAAACTTCTAAAGAAAATATTTCTTTTGCACGGGTAGATGGTGACCATATTGATAATTTAATAAAAAAGGACGACAATGTCATTTCTAAGCTATCTGATGAAGAAAAATCGAAATTAGAGGAGCTTTTAAAAGAGGTAGTGCCTTCAGAAAAATTTATGGTACAATTAGAAGCTATGGACAGTAATGCTTCGCCATTTATTATTACACAGCCAGAGTTTATGCGTCGAATGAAAGAGATGCAAGCCACTGGTGGCGGAGGCGGTATGTTTGGTATGGGTAACATGCCAGAAATGTATAACCTCATCGTTAATACAAATTCTGAACTGGTAGGTGATATTTTAAACACTAAAACCAAAAAGAAACAAGAGCGTTTAATAAATCAAAGTTTAGACCTAGCGCGTTTATCTCAAGGCCTTTTAAAAGGAGAAGAGTTAACTAATTTTATTAAGCGAAGCTATGATATGATTAAGTAGTTGACGCGCTGATTAATTCAGCAACCTACATATATACAAAACCACTCTAGTAAATCAGAGTGGTTTTTTTATGGTATTACCAAAAACTAGACATCTATTATTCAACAGGATAAGTCTTAAAAATAGCACCTTTAATGAGATGTTTAAAATGAAAATTTATTCACGCGAATTCATAAATACTTCATTTTCTTCCCAAATAAATTATGTAATTTACACCAAATCCTTTAAGTTCTTAATTATAAGAACTAACATGGCCAAAGTGCATTAAATATGAGCAAAAAACTCATTTCTAAAAAGAAACCTGCATATCCTATAACAAAATGTTTATCGGATTATCTTACTGAGCATGGTAGAAATATTAAAATTCCGATTTTCTATGATGATTTATTACGTTTTCAAGGAGCAGTAGAAGTTTTTGACTCTAAAGGAACAGATACACTATGGGTGAGTTGTTATTATGCCGAATATGAGCGTGATGAAATAGAGCTCAGCCTTAAGCAGATGTATTCTATTTTACATTCAGATGGTAGCGACAACATCATACCATACCTTAATATCGATAGTATTGATTTTTGCACCTTTGGAAATACTAAACCCTTCCGCGTAAAAGTTAGAAACATACTCAATGACAACTATATATTTTTATATATTAAAAAGGCCGATGCTTCTCGTATCTATGGGTTAGAATTAGAGCATTTATTATCACCCAATCACATCAATTTTTTAGTTCATAAAGACACCCTTATCGAGGAACATATCTTAGGCATTCCGGGAGACACTTTTATCACTAATAATCTTTCTAAACTTTCGGAACAAGATAAACGTGCATTAGCAAAAGAATTTGTAAAATTTAATGAACGTTGTTTTGTTCGTCTATTAGCAGATATGCGCTCTTACAATTATGTAATTGTTATTTCACAAGATTTTGACAGAGTACAATACAGGATACGAGCTATAGATTTCGATCAACAAAGTTATGAGGGCAATGCTAAGGTTTATAAACCACAATTTTTAAAAGAAAATAATGCCTTTGTCGAAATGAGTTTAAATGTCCTTGCCAAAGAATCTATAGAGCAATACGAAAAAGAAGAGCGCTCATTACTTGCCAAAAGAGCAACTAGCGAGCACGAGCGGTTAAATGATTTATTAAGGTGTATGAAAAATGATACAATTTCTACGCCCGCAAAAATAAATGAATTAAGAACAGCACTATTTAAACTTACTAAAGATGTAAATTTTAAACGCTCTAAAACTATGGGAGACCTATTAAGTAATGGATTAGACTTTATAACTAGAAATTATGTGAACGAAAATCCATATATTATTAAATAAAATGCAATCAGCATATCATGAATATCAATAAAATATTAGTTGCTAATAGAAGTGAAATCGCCATACGTGTTTTAAGAGCATGTGCAGAAATTAATATCGCAACAGTTGCAATATACACCTACGAAGATCGCTACTCTCAACATCGCTATAAAGCAGACGAATCCTATCAGATAGGAGAAGACACAGAGCCTTTAAAACCTTATTTAGATATTGAAGAAATTATTGCTTTGGCAAAATCAAAGCAGGTCGATGCCATTCACCCAGGTTATGGATTTTTATCCGAAAATTCAGAATTTGCTCGGAGATGTGCACAAAACGACATTATTTTTATTGGCCCGGATCCCGAAGTTATGGATGCTTTGGGAGATAAAATTACTGCAAAGAAAATTGCTGTTCAATGCAATGTACCAATCATAGAGAGCAATAAAAAAGAACTTTCCTCTTTAAAAATAGCCATATCAGAAGCCAATACAATTGGGTATCCTGTCATGCTAAAAGCAGCCTCTGGTGGTGGTGGCAGAGGTATGCGAGTAATTAGGACAGATGAAGATCTTGAAACCAACTTTGAATCGGCTAGCAATGAGGCGCTAAATGCTTTTGGCGATGGTACCATGTTTTTAGAAAAATATGTCGAAAATCCAAAACACATAGAAGTGCAAATTGTAGCAGATCGCCATGGTAATATAAGGCATTTGTTTGAGCGTGATTGTTCAGTGCAACGTCGCCACCAAAAAGTAGTTGAAGTCGCACCTTCTTTTAATGTCTCTCAACAAGTTAAAAACGCCTTATATAAATATGCTGTAGACATAACATCTCATGTTAATTATAACAATATCGGCACGGTAGAGTTTTTAGTCGATCAACAAGACAATATTTATTTTATTGAGGTAAATCCAAGAATACAGGTAGAGCATACAGTAACAGAAATGGTAACTGGTATCGATTTGGTTAAAACCCAAATATTTATTGCTGGAGGTTATAAATTATCTGATAAACAAATTAAAATTTATGAACAGGAAAGCCTTGCCACTTATGGTTTTGCGCTACAATGCAGATTAACTACAGAAGATCCTGAAAATAACTTTACACCAGATTACGGCGATATAACAACATACCGTAGCGCTTCTGGGATGGGAATAAGGCTGGATGCAGGTAGTATTTATCAAGGTTATAATGTGAGCCCTTTTTTCGATTCAATGCTTGTAAAGGTATCGGCTCATGGCAGAACCTTGGACGGAGCTATTAGAAAAATGATTCGTGCTTTAAGAGAATTTAGAATAAGAGGTGTTAAAACCAATATTCACTTTTTACAAAATGTTATTCAGCATGACACCTTTAGAAGCGGAATGGTATCGGTCAATTTTATTCAAAATACGCCAGAATTATTCGATATAAAATTGCCTCAGGATAGAACTTCAAAAGCCTTAAATTTTTTAGCAGAAGTAATTGTAAACGGTAATTCTGACGTCAAACAAATAGATCAGAATAAGGTTTTTAGAACGCCTAAAGTCCCTAAGTACAATCCCAAAGATAGCTATCCAAAAGGAACAAAAGACCTACTTACAGAACTTGGACCAGAAAAGTTTTGTCAGTGGCTAAAAGACGAAAATAAAATCCATTTCACAGATACGACTATGCGCGATGCACATCAGTCTCTGTTAGCGACAAGGATGCGTACCTATGACATGCTAAAGGTTGCAGAAAGTTTTGCAAAAAACCACCCAAACACGTTTAGTATGGAGGTATGGGGCGGAGCAACCTTCGATGTTTGTTTACGTTTTTTACATGAGAGTCCATGGACACGCCTAAGAGAACTAAGAAAAGCGATTCCAAATATTTTATTTCAAATGTTACTACGTGGTTCTAACGGCGTTGGCTATAAAGCTTATCCAGATAATTTAATAGAGAAATTTGTAGAAAAATCTTGGGAAAACGGAGTTGATATCTTTAGGATTTTCGATTCACTAAATTGGGTTAAAGCCATGGAACCAAGTATAAACTATGTTCGTAATACTGGGGGAATTGCAGAAGCTGCTTTAAGTTATACGGGTGACCTATTAGATATTAATGAAACAAAATACAACCTAAAATACTATACCCAACTAGCAAAAGATTTAGAAAATGCAGGTGCGCATATGATTGCTATAAAAGATATGGCTGGCTTACTAAAACCTTATGCAGCAACAGAATTGGTAGCTGCTTTGAAAGATACTGTAAACCTACCTATCCATCTACATACACATGATACCTCGTCCTTGCAGACAGCGACTTATTTAAAAGCTATTGAAGCTGGAGTAGATGTTGTAGATGTTGCCTTAGGAGGATTGTCTGGATTAACCTCACAACCTAATTTTAATGCGGTTGTAGAAATGATGAAATATCAAGATCGTTCGCATGAATTTGACATGGAAAAGTTAAATCAATTTTCTAACTTTTGGGAAGACACACGCGAAATGTATTATCCGTTTGAATCTGGTTTAAAAGCAGGTACAGCAGAGGTTTATCAGCATGAAATTCCTGGAGGTCAATATTCTAATTTGAGACCTCAGGCAGAAGCTCTAGGATTAGGCCATAAGTTTGATGAAGTAAAAAACATGTATGCTAAAGTTAATAAAATGTTTGGAAACTTAATCAAAGTAACACCTAGCTCAAAGGTAGTTGGTGATATGGCTATTTTTATGGTAACAAACAATTTAACACCAGAAGATGTCATGCAACGCGGTGAAGAAATATCGTTTCCTGAGTCTGTAATTAACTTCTTTAAAGGAGATCTGGGTCAGCCTTCAGGTGGTTTCCCAAAAGATCTGCAAAAAATAATCCTAAAGAATAAAAAACCATACACAGATAGACCTAACGCCCACTTGGAGCCTATAGATTTCACTAAAGAATATGCAGCATTCAAAAAGAAATATCAAGTCGGTTTTACAAGAGCTATAGAGATTGAAGACTTTTTATCCTATACATTATATCCCAAGGTTTTTGAAGCCGCTCATAATAATTACAAAAAATATGGCAACGTATCGCTTATACCGACGGAGAATTTTTTCTATGGTATGAAACTACGCGAAGAAACCCTTATTACATTAGAGCCAGGTAAAACAATAATTGTTAAGCTATTATCCGTAGGCATACCAAATGATGAAGGAAAACGAATTGTATTTTTTAAAGTTAATGGAGAAAACAGATATGTAGAGTTATTAGATACTTCTCTAGATATTAAGCAACAAGAGAATACAAAAATTGACCCTGAAAATTCCAACGAAATAGGTGCTCCATTACAAGGTTTGCTTTATAAAGTTTTGGTTAAGAAAGGACAAGCGGTAAAAGAAAATGACGCCCTATTTATTATTGAAGCTATGAAAATGGAAACAACAGTAGCCGCTCATAAATCTGGTAAAATAAAGTCTATTTCGTTGGATGAAGGAAGTATGGCAAAACAAAATGATTTAATAATAACATTTGAATAAAACTTTGAAAGAGAAAACAACGCAGGATAAAATCAAAAGTAAATTACATCCAAGAAGCCAACATAGAGAGCGCTATAATTTTAAAGCTTTAATAAAGAGTTCTCCAGAATTAAGACCTTTTGTTTCACCCAACAAATATGGTGACGAATCTGTTGATTTTTTTAATCCAGATGCCGTTAAGGCATTAAATACGGCCTTATTAAAGCACCATTATGGTGTTACATATTGGGATATACCAGAGCATTATTTATGCCCACCAATCCCTGGACGCGCCGATTACATTCATAATATTGCAGATTTGCTCAAAGGTGATCGTGCACAAATACCACAAGGCAAAAAAATTAAAGGATTGGATATTGGCGTTGGAGCTAATTGTATTTACCCTATTATTGGTAATTATGAATATGGTTGGTCCTTCATTGCTAGTGATACAGATGAGACAGCAATCACTTCTGCTCACGCGATCGTAGAAAAAAATTCAAAATTAAAGTCGCGGGTAAGTATAAGGCATCAAGCGCAATCAAATGCTTTTTTTAAAGGGATTTTTAATGCTGAAGAAAAGGTTGATTTTACACTGTGCAACCCTCCATTTCATGCTTCGCTAAAGGATGCTCAAAAAGCAAGCTTAAAAAAATTAAAAAACCTAAAAGGCCGGAGACCAAATAAAGCTATTCTAAATTTTGGTGGACAAAACAATGAACTATGGACTAAAGGAGGTGAAGCACGTTTTGTTAAAGATATGATTTATGAAAGCAGAAATTTTGGGAAGCAATGTTTATGGTTTACCAGCTTAATATCTAAAGAGGTGACCCTTAAGCCTACCTATAAAATTCTACAAAAAGTTAAAGCCGAACATGTTAAGACAATAGAAATGGGACAAGGTCAAAAAATAAGCCGATTTATTGCTTGGACCTTCCTTAACCAACAAGAACAAAAGGAATGGATGGTAGAGCGTTGGTAAAACTATTCTTCTACCTTTGCTAAAAACAATTATAATGTCATTTAAAGACTTAAAACTTATTAAACCATTACTTAAAGCCATTGATGCTTCCGGGTATGTTGAGCCAACTTTAGTACAAGAACGTGCTATTCCTTTAGTACTAGAGGGAAAAGATGTAATTGTTTCTGCACAAACGGGCACAGGAAAAACAGCTGCTTTTGCACTACCAATTTTACAACAACTTTTTGATAAGCAGGATGCCCCAAAAGGAGGTAAAAAAATAAGAGCTTTAATTGTTAGTCCGACACGAGAATTAGCTGTACAGATTCAACAAAATTTTAAGACTTATGCTCAATTTTCGAACTTGAGGTCTTTAGTTGTTTTTGGTGGTACATCGATAGAGCCACAAATAGATGTACTAAAAAAAGGTGTTGACATATTGGTTGCAACTCCTGGGCGTTTACTTGATTTACACAAGCAAGATTACATAAACTTAGATTATATTGAAACACTTGTATTAGATGAGGCAGATCTTATGTTGGCAATGGGTTTTATTGATGATATAAAAAAGATTGAACGCCTTTGCCCAGAAGAAAAACAGGCGTTATTATTTTCTGCCACGATACCTTATAAAATAGAAGAATTGGCTAAAACAATTCTTAAAAATCCAGAGCGAATAGATGTTACACCAACCAGATCGATTGCTAAAGACATAAGTCAGGTTTTATACTACGTCCCTAAACGTAATAAAATTGAATTGTGTTTACATCTACTGCGTAACACAGTAAAAGGTAATGTGCTCATCTTTAGACGTACTAAATTTGGAGTAAGCAAATTAGAGCAGACCTTACTTAAAAATGGTTATAAGGTAGAAAGTATTCACGGAGATAAAAATCAAAGTGATAGACAAACGGCCCTAAATAAATTTAAAAATGGCTATGTAAAGATATTGATTGCGACAGATGTTGCTGCGCGTGGGATTGATATTAATGAGTTAGACAATGTGTTTAATTTCGACATGCCCAATGTTGCTGAAACATATGTCCACAGAATTGGTAGAACAGGTCGTGCTGGTAATATAGGAAAGGCTTATGCCATGTGTTCTGCAGACGAAAAAAGTTATATTAAAACTATTGAGCAATATATTAATGTTCAAATACCAGTAGAATCTAATCATCCTTATCCTTTAGACCCAAAAGCAAAACCTACTGTTCACAAAAGGAAGGGTAGTAAATATAAGAAGGGTCGAAAAAGTGAAGCTTCAAAGAAGAAGAAAAAGCGTTGGTATTAATTCTTAATTTTAGTTAAACCAATAATTGTTAAATTAGGGGAAAATTTATTTAGCCGACTTTAAGAAAATGAATCAAGATTATAATAATCCTGCATTTAAAAAATTACTGCAAAAACTTCAAGAAGAAAGTTGGCAACTGGAATTACTGATTTCTGGTTTTGCCATATTTGGGTTGTTCCAAGCTATTAAACCTCTGGGAGTATTAAGTCAGGAAGCTCGAACCAATGACCAAATATTAGTTTTTACAATTTTTACGGTAGCTGCAATCTCCTGCCTTATTCTTCTCTTTAATCTTTTACTACATGTAATTTTGAGAGGATTGTGGATAGGTGCTCTGGGCTTAAGATACGTGTCGGGAGATATAGACTTTGAAAAATTAAATTACAGCCCAAAATTTACAAAATACCTAAAAAAAAGAATTGTTTCTTTTGATCGTTATATCGCAAGTTTAGAAAATTACTGTAGCGTTATTTTTGCGATATCGTTTTTGTTAATTTTCTATGTTCTGGCTTTTACGCTTATAATCGGCTCAATTGTATTTGTTGCTGAGTATATCTTAAGTAATGAGAATCTAAGTGAGACCGTACGTTATATTATAGGTATTCCGCTTTTAGTTTTTATTGTCTTTGGAATGCTTTTAAGTTTCTTCGACTTCTTATCTCAAGGTTGGCTTAAGAAAAAACAGTGGATCTCAAAATTATATTTTCCAATTTACTGGGTCTTTAGTTTTCTTACACTTTCTTTTCTTTACCGTCCTTTAGTCTATAATTTTCTGGACAATAAATTTGGAAAACGACTAAGCTTCTTTCTTGTTCCTATTTACATACTAATACTAGTTGGCACAAGCTTTAAGTATCAAAAATCCAATTACATAGAATTGGGCTCAATGTCTACAGATCAAATAGCACATACCAGAAACTACGAAAATCTTATAAACAAAGATGACGGAATTTTTATAAAGAGTGCTGCAATTCCATCTAAGGTAATTAGTGACTCCTTTCTAAAAATTTTCTTGGTGTTTTCGGATACTACGGAAGATTTAATTTTCGAATATAATAAAGGGCTAAAGCCAATAGAAGATAGCAGAGGTTTACATTCACAAATGCAATTTGGAACTGAATTAGTAGATTTTGACAAAAGAGATAGCTTAAAGGCGGAATACATGAGAACTTTGAAAGAGATTCATATTATAAAGATAGACTCTACATCCTTTAACCCTGAATTTGTTTTAGGCAAAAGCTTAACTGACGAGTTTGGTTTTGAGACCTATTTAGATATTTCTAATCTTAATAGAGGAAAGCACCTTCTAAAGGTTTGGATGAAAAAAATTAAGAAAGAAGATACACTTTTTATAAGACGAGCCACTATACCATTTTGGTATTACCCAGACTAAATTGCCATACGTTTATCAAAATATTGCTTTAAAAGCGGTACTTGTATACATACCATAATAGCCAATAGTACCACCGCATACATCATGGAATTAGATAAATTAATGGAAAATCCTCCAAAAGGGTTTAGCATGCCTTCTGGTAAGTTCAATCCATCAAAAAGGGAGCTGTTCGTATGAGGTTTTTGTGCTATTATATATGTAACCAATCCTAAAAAACTTGCAGCAATTAACCACCAGACATAATTAGGTATTAATGGCTTATAAATTATGTTTTTAGATGTTGATAACACCTCAATCTCAGACATGACGTTATCTGTAAAATCTAAAGAGGGTTGTTCTAAACTATCATTAGACATTAAGATGTTTATAAAATCTTCCAATTTTTTCTCATCGTGCTCCATAATTCATACTGTTTTGAGGTTGTAAATACTGCTCTAAAATCACAGCTAACTTTTTTCTTGCCCTAAAAAGCTTCACTTTTACAGTGTTTGCTTCGACATTTATAATCTTAGATATTTCGTCTAAGGATAATTCTTCAAAATAGAAGAGTGTTAATAGTGCGCTACTATCTTCTGGCAGTTTATTAATACAATTTTTTATCAGCGTATTTTTTTCTTCCTTAATCATTTTTTGAAGCGTATCATCAATGACGTCTATTTTATTCAATGTTAACTCATCAATTACCACATCGCTGTGAAATCGTTTATTCTTCTTTATCCGATCTAAGCACGTATTGTAGGTTACTTTATATATCCATGTAGAGCATTTTGAATCTCCTTTAAAATTTGCAATAGACTTAAAAATTTTTATAAATGTATCTTGCGCCACCTCCTCTGCTTCTTCTCTATGCCTTAACATCCTTAACGCCAATGTATAAACTAAATCTTTATAACGATCAACCAATTGGGCATAAGCTCTGGTATCGCCGTTTACAACAGCATCTATTAATATTTGGTCGTCGTTGGTGGTCATTTTGTATTTAAGACGACCCACTATAAGAAAAGGTTACACTATAAATAGACTATTTTTTAATAAAAATTGTAACCTCATCCAAGAACATGTCGTCATATGATATGAATACCTAAAAATAATCAATTAAAAAACAAACATTATGAATGAAGAAATTTTAATCCCGTTAAGCTTTTTCGCAGCAATATTTGGGATGGTCTATCTCTACTATTCCACCCGAAACAAAGAGCGTTTAGCGTTAATAGAGAAAGGCGCCGACGCCAGTATCTTTAATTTAGGCAAACGCACTGGTTCCTCATGGAAGGTTATTGTTATAAATCTAGCTTTTCTTTTAATGGGTATTGGGCTTGGCGTTCTACTTGCAAATATTTTGGACACCTATTCGGGCTTAGATGGTGACGCTATTTACCCTTCAATGATTTTCCTGATGGCTGGTATTGGGCTATACGTTGGCTATACCCAAACCAGAAAGGCATTAAATGACTAAAACTTAAATCAATCTACTGAAAAAACGTCTCATAAATGAGGCGTTTTTTTATGTGTATAATTGATGTATATTTAAGCTTAAAGTAAACTCATGCCCAAAATCGTTTTTTTCGTATTAATTCTATCACAATTTTGTACTTCACAAATAAAAGTCATAGATAGTACTTCAAGTTATCCTGTAAGTTACGCCACCATATCGTTCGGAAATGGTAATGGTATTTTTGCAGATGACGAGGGCGTATTTTTCTTTACAGAGAAATTATATCCAGATATTGATTCGCTTTACATTTCTGCATTAGGATTCAAAGACTTAACTATTGCCACCTCAAATCTATCTAACACTATCAAAATGTTGCCACACGCTGATGAATTGGATGAAGTTGTAATTAACGTTAGACGAAATCGGAAATATAAAAAAGAAACACTTAAGCCCTATTTAGACGATGACTATTATAACTCATGGTTACCTACTATAGAATCTGAAATTGCTGTTTATTTTGCTAAAACATCTAGTAAAGATCAGCAAATATCGTCTGTTCTATTTCCTATTGCTCTAGAATCAAAAGATTGGAAAAAACGAAACCGCTCTAACAGTGAAAAGAAACCATTTAGCACCTTATTTAAGGTAAAGTTTTATGCCAACAACAAAGGTTATCCTGGTAAGGTTTTAACATATCAAACAATAGTATTTAGAGCCACCGAAAAAAATGGTGATGTTTATGCGTTAGATGTAAATGACTATGATCTTTATGTACCAAATAATGGTTTTTTCGTGTCGCTACAAGTTTTGGGATATACAGACAAATCTGGAAAACTTTTACCAAATAAAAAATATAAAGAAATCAAATCTAAAAATTCAGTGGTAAAAATACCAACCAATTTTAGACCATTACTACCATTTACTGACGAAATGGATACAAAACGAACCTACGTGAAACGTGTGTTTATTAATGGTAATGAATGGCTTAAATTTGATAATGGCAATGGTTTTGAGTCCAGCCTGTTGAAAAAGAATTTATTTAATTACGGAATTGGTATAACCTACAAAACATTTAAAGATGACTGAGCCCATTGGTCTTTACATCATGGCAGCGATTTATATAGTTGCAGGTACTATGCACTTTATAAAGCCAAAAATGTATATGCGCATAATGCCAAAGTATTTACCTTATCATAAAGCATTAGTATTTTGGAGTGGTATTGCAGAAATTCTCTTAGGTATTGGCCTATGTATTCCTATGTTAAAAGACGCTTCAATTTATGCAATAATTGCCATGCTTTCCATATTTCTCCTTGTACATTTTTATATGCTTTCAGGAGAAAAAGCCTCTGCAGGAATACCAAAATGGATTTTAATTCTAAGAATTCCGTTACAATTTGGATTGATGCTATGGGCATTTATGTATTTGAATTAAAATCTCTTGAAAAACAATAGCACATCGCCTAGTAAAAAACGGGTATTGCCTATCATTATCTTGTCACAATTCTGTTGTACATCGACCTGGTTTGCAGGCAACTCAATCATTGAAGACCTAATAACGGCATACAACCTCAGCACACAATCTTTGGGAAACATTAGCTCAGCAGTACAATTTGGGTTTATTTTAGGAACACTGCTTTTTGCATTTTTTACTGTTAGTGATCGATTTTCACCCTCAAAAATTTTCTTTTCATGTGCAATTGTTGGTGCTATTTTTAATCTTGGAATGTTGTATAGCAACAATACAATAGGGACGCTCTTAGTTTTTCGCTTTTTTACTGGGTTTAGCTTGGCTGGGATCTATCCTGTAGGTATGAAGATTGCCTCAGATCACTATAAAAAAGGCTTAGGTTTATCCCTAAGCTTTTTGGTCGGCGCTTTAGTTTTAGGCACCTCATTTCCTTATTTAATAAAATCTTTTAATATTAACCTTAACTGGGCTTTTGTGGTTTGGTCTACCTCGCTGCTTTCTTTATTAGGTGGCCTGCTTATTATAGTCTTTGTGGGTAGTGGCCCGTATCAGGAATTAGCACCTAGGTTTGACGCATCAAAAATTATAAATGTATTTAATAAGTCTTCATTTAGAGCTGCCGCATTCGGATACTTTGGACATATGTGGGAGCTCTATGCCTTTTGGACCTTTACACCTATATTACTAATAGCGTATTCAAAACTTCACAATGTTGATATTAACATTCCGTTGATGACTTTTATAATTATTGCGTCTGGCACGTTCGCCTGTATTTTAGGCGGTTATATCGCTACCAAATTCGGAACAAAAAATACTGCGGTTTCAGCATTAGGTCTCTCAGGTTTGTGCTGTTTGCTTTCTCCATTGTTATTTAGTATAAACTCAAGTGTCTTGTTCATTATTATTTTGATTGTCTGGGGAATGGCAGTTATTGCAGATTCACCTCTGTTTTCTACAATGGTTACTCAAAATAGTGATGCACATTCAAGAGGAACAGCTTTAACGATTGTTAATTGTATAGGTTTTACCATTACCATAATAAGTATTCAACTGTTAAATCTTTTCCTTGCTCAGTTTGAAAACCCACAATTTATTTTTATGATTTTAGCTTTAGGCCCTATAATTGGGTTAGTATATTTGAGAAAATCTTAATTTACTCCACTTCAAAATCAAAGTAGGTCTCTGGAAAAGGTTCCCAGCGTAATGTAAAGTGCCACCATTCTTTAGGATAATTCCTAAAATTATGCTTTAGCATAACAGTCTGTAATAGTTGTCTATTTGCTTTTTGTTGGTCTGTGATACCACAGTATTCTACCCAAGATTGTTGTCCGAAGAAATCATACGGACTGCCCATATCTATTGGTTCACCGGTTTCGCCACTTACAATTGTTAAATCTAAAGTACTTCCTCTACTATGGCCTGACCTTGAAGCAATATATCCATGTTTAAAAAGGTTGTGTTTTTTAACATTAGGATAAAATTCAGGCTTATTTATAGTGTCATTTAAGTCTTTAGCCCAACGTATAAAATGATTAACCGCGCGCTGTGGCCTATAACCATCATATACCCTTAGACATAAATTTTGCTTCTGCAATTCGTCTTGTACAAGCTTTAACTTTTTAGCTGCGTCTTCAGTAATAATTAATGTATTCGCTTTATACCCTTCAATAGTATCGCCTACAAAATTTTTTGAAGAAAAGTAGCGCAACTCTACATCTAGATCTTTAATGACCTCCTTAGCATAGACAAAGCCATCTGGTAAAGATTGTTTCTGATTAAAACTTATCCTGACCAAGCCTAGAAAAACTAAAAGCGTAACAATTTTATATTTCATAATGAAATACTAATTTAGATAAAAATTTTACGATGGACTTGTTTTCACAAGAGAAACAACATTTAATTCTTCCTAATGCAGAATTACTGTATGTTCCAGAATTTTTCTCCACAACCAAAGCAAATCAATTATATAACACCATTGAATCAGAAACAAACTGGCAACAAGAAGACATAACTGTATTTGGCAAAACCTTTAAGCAACCAAGATTAACGTCATTGTACAGTGACACGGATAAGACGTATAGCTACTCTAATATTGTAATGCATCCACTCCCCTTTACCAAAACCTTGTTAGAAATAAAAAGTAAAGTAGAACTGCAAAGCCAATCTCATTTTAATACAGTTTTGATTAATCTGTACAGAGACGGAAAGGATAGTAATGGATGGCATGCCGATAATGAAAAAGAATTAGGTATAAACCCTGTTATTGCTTCAGTAAGTCTAGGAGAAAGCCGTCCGTTTCATTTTAAACATAGAACACTGAATGAGGAACGCTATAAGTTAGATTTAAACCACGGCAGTTTGTTGATTATGAAAGGAGAAATGCAGCATTACTGGCTCCATCAAATCGCTAAAACGAAAAAGGTCATAAAACCTAGAATTAACCTAACATTTAGAAAGCTAAAAAGTTAATAACAACAAAAAGCCGAGATCCCTCAATCTCGGCTTCCGTTTATTTGCTTTAATATTTAATGTAGATTCAGGGTCTCTAAGTCAACATCATAATGCAAATATTAATTAATTAATCCATTGAACTAAAACTAAATTTTAGTACACTTCAAATATATAATTGTATTTCAATATCAACGCTAAAAAACACTTTTAATCGATGAAATACATATAATTTTAACATTTATAGATGAAATTATGTGTTTCATCGATAAAGTGCAGCACTAATAGTCACATAAATTTCTCTTAGTTATAATAAAAGGGCATAAAAATTGTTTCAAAATTTAAGATTCATTTAATTTTAGACTTATAAATAACCCTATAAATGAAAAATTTACTTATTACCTTATTACTAGTTTCTTCTTTTGGCTTTTCGCAAGACAAATTATTTACGACCGAAGAACTTACAGTTAATGAATATATAGATGGTACATTACTTACACCATTAAATTCAGATTCCGAAAAATTTGATCTTGCTATTTTAATCGCTGGTTCCGGTCCTACTAATAGAGATGGCAATCAGAATTTTCTAAAAAACAACTCGCTTAAAAAATTAGCGCAGGCTTTAAGTAATAAAGGCATCGCTACATTTAGATATGATAAGCGAATTGTAAAACAAATACGACAAGGTAATGTGGATAAAGACATTATGTTCGACGATTTTGTTACTGATGCTACCAGTGTTATTGAATTTTTTAAGAACAAAGGAACATACAATAAAATATATGTTATTGGACACAGTCAAGGAAGTTTGGTAGGTATGCTCGCAGCAAAAGGCAATGCAGACGGGTTTATATCAATTGCTGGCGCCGGAAACAATATCGGTGATGTTATTGTGGAGCAGGTCACTAAAATGGCACCTAAATTAGGTGAGGAAGCACTACGTGTTACTACCATATTAAAAAAGGGTGAAACCACATCAGAATTCCCTGTTGCATTAGCATCGCTTTTTAACGCCGACCTTCAGCCTTTTATGATCAACTGGATGAAGTATTATCCGGCGGAAATTCTTAAAACTATTCAAGTTCCAATTCTTTTATTAAATGGTTCAAAAGATTTACAAGTTTCCGTAGATGAAGCTAAACTACTAAAAGCCTCTAACGAGCGTGCGCAACTGGTAATTATAGAAAACATGAACCACGTGTTGTTTGAAATCGAAGGTGATGACCTGGAAAACTCCAAATCATATAATGAATCCTTCCGGCCAATATCGCCGAAATTAATATCTAATATTTTAGAATTTATCAAAAGCTAGATCATAGATACAGCTGATTTAAACTAAAAAAGCATCTCAACTAAGAGATGCTTTTTTACTAACTAACCAACCAAATGTAATGTTGCGATTTTGTAGTGTGTTACGTTGAGTAACTATCGCTATAATCATTACGGTTTATATATAACAAATCGTGTGCCAAACTTTAATTTTTATTTTTTATTTAAAAATGTGTAACAAAACTTTTGATTCCTATACTAATATTATATATCTTTATGATATCATTTTAATATCATATTGAATTTAATGATTATTAACCAATTAAATTTTTAATTATGAAAGAAGAAAAAATTATCGTTCCAGCCAATGGTTACTTAATGCTGTTTTTATTTTTAATATTGTTTTTTGGAAGTATTGCACTTATACCAATAACCAAAACAGGATGGCCGGCATTTGGTATTGTGGCATCATTGGTTCTAGCATTCGGATTCTTAATGGTGCAGCCAAATGGGTCGCGCGTCCTTTTGCTATTCGGAAAATATGTTGGCACTGTTAAAAAAAATGGATTCTACTGGGTAAACCCTTTTTTTACTAAGAAGAAAATTTCACTTAGAGCCAGCAATTTTGATAGTGAGCGCCTTAAGGTCAATGATAAATTAGGAAATCCTGTTATGATAAGCACCATACTCGTATGGCGTGTACAGAATACATACAAAGCAGCATTCGATGTAGATAATTACGAAAACTTCGTAAGAGTGCAAACTGATGCTGCAGTACGTAAATTGGCCAGTATGTATCCCTACGATAATTTTGCAGATGAAGGCCATGACGAAGATATAACGTTGCGCTCTAGTGTTAACGAAGTAAGTGAAGCTCTTGAAAAAGAAATTGACGAACGCTTAACTATTGCAGGTATAGAAGTTTTGGAGGCACGCATAGGTTATCTGGCCTATGCAAATGAGATTGCGAATGCCATGTTAAAACGCCAGCAGGCTACAGCCATTGTTGCTGCTAGACATAAAATTGTTGAAGGCGCTGTAAGCATGGTCGAAATGGCAATAGAGGAACTCAACAAAAAAGAAGTAGTTATTTTAGATGAAGAACGCAAAGCTGCAATGGTAAGTAACCTTATGGTAGTACTATGTGGCGATAGAGATGCCTCACCCATTGTAAACGCAGGAACCTTAAACCATTAGTAAAATGAATAGAAATCAGGTATTATGTATAGGTGTTGTAAGCGCCATTGGTACCAGTATTGGAGTTACCAGTGGTGCCGTGACCGGAAATATCGCATGGGGCATGTTATATGGCTCAATTGGCGGTATAATTATTGGCCTGCTTCTAGCTTTATTAATTTTTAAAGATAGCAAAGATGAAAGAATATAAAGTGATAAATCCAAAACTTGGGTTTACAAACCGAATTCAGAAATACGAAGATATTTTGAATCAATATGCTAGAGAAGGTTGGGACGTAAAGCACATTGTCCCGAACTCAGCAATGGTCATATTAGAACGTGATAAAAATAGATAATGCGAGTTTTTATAGAGCAACAGCGCTTTAACCAATTATGGCTAATTATTATTATAATAATTAGCCTTTTCGTGCCTATAGGAATAGTATTGGGTATTTACATTAAGGATTCAGATAGTTTTTCTGTCGCGGAATTAATTTTATGGATAGGTGTCTTAATATTAGCGTCGGTCTTTATATTTTCTTTTAAACTCAATACAAGGATTGATGAAGAAGGTGTACACTACCAATTCTTCCCTTTTCATATGAAATTTAGAGTGTTGAAATGGAACGATATCAATAGCGCATATGTGAGACAATATGATGCTTTGAGTGAATATGGCGGTTGGGGACTTAAAGGTGGGAATCTTTGGAAAAAATCAAAAGGAAAAGCAATTAATGTATCCGGAGACATAGGTATTCAACTTGAATTAAATAACGGTAAAAGACTATTAATTGGTACACAAAAAAAGGTTGAAGCAGAAAATGTTTTAGTAACGTATAAATACAAATTTGAGAATAATGTCTAAGAAGAAAGCCTTTGCATTACGTATTAATGAAGAAATGTTAAAAGCTATTGAAAAGTGGGCTGCTGATGAGTTTCGTAGTACCAACGGACAAATAGAATATATGCTTATGCAACAACTTAAACAACATAAGCGGCAACCCAAGAAAACGAATAATGAGAAAGATGAAAAGTGATTAGAAATAGTCACTTTTTTTATGCGCTTTTAATTTGGTATTTTGCAGACCCAAAATAAATTCTAAAATGGATAACACACCAATTTTTACTGACGATACGATTGTTTTTGGATTATTAATGTTAGCACTAGGTTTTGTATTCTTAACCGAATCTATAAAAACAGGCTTTTGGGCAAAATTTTACAAAATAGTACCTGGTTTGTTTATGGCTTATATGCTACCTGCACTACTAACCACCACTGGACTCATTTCTCCAGAGTGGACGACAGTATCAGATGAAGGAGTTACGACAGAACATAGTTCTAATCTTTATTATGTAGCAAGTCGTTATTTACTTCCGGCCGCCCTAGTTTTAATGACATTAAGTATAGATCTTAAAGCAGTTTTTAATCTGGGATGGAAAGCACTCGTAATGTTCTTTACGGGAACCTTAGGCATCGTAATTGGTGGTCCAATTGCCATAATTTTAATAGCTAGTATTTCGCCAGAAACGGTTGGCGGCTTTGGTCCTGACGCCGTGTGGAGAGGACTGTCTACACTCGCTGGGAGCTGGATTGGTGGTGGTGCTAACCAAACTGCAATGTTAGAAATCTATGGTTATAACCAAGCAAAATATGGAGGAATGGTATTTGTAGATATTGTTGTAGCCAATATCTGGATGGCCATAATATTAATCGGAATAGGAAAAAGAAACCGAATTAATAAATGGTTAAAAGCAGACACGTCATCTATAGAAGAATTAAAAGAAAAAGTGTCCTCATTTTCAGAAAAAGTAAAGCGCAATCCATCACTTACCGATATTATGATAATTGCTGCAATTGCTTTTGGAACTGTAAGTATTGCTCATTTAGCATCTAACTTTTTAGCACCACTTTTCGAGGGTATTGTAGCTGGTATTGAATCGCAAACCACGAGAAATATCTTTACATTCTTAGGTTCAAAATTCTTTTGGATGATAAGTATTGCAACACTTATTGCAATTTTACTTTCTAATACAAAAGCAAAAAATTATGAAGGAGCAGGAGCAAGTAAGTTCGGAAGTGTTTTTATTTATATCCTGGTTGCCTCCATTGGTATGAAAATGGATCTAACACTTATTTTTGATAATGTAGGTCTAATTGCTATTGGAGTTGTTTGGATGACGATTCATGCCTTATTATTAATTGGTGTTGCGAAATTAATTAAAGCTCCTTATTTCTTTTTGGCTGTTGGAAGTCAAGCCAACGTTGGTGGCGCAGCATCTGCACCAATTGTTGCTTCTGCTTTTCATCCATCTTTGGCTACAGTAGGAGTTTTACTTGCTGTTTTTGGTTATGCCATAGGTACAATTGCTGCGATTGGATGTACAATTTTAATGGAATTAGCAGCAACTGGCTAGTAAAATTAAAACAATTATGAGATATTTGCGCACCAAAAAATTTCACTAAAAATGACAAAATTCACTAAAGTATTAAGCGTCATATTATTATTCCTGATAGCGCTTTCCTGCAACAATACCAAAGACTCAAATTTCACCTTAACTGGAACAATTAAGGGATTAAAAAAAGGTGTAGTTTACCTTCAAAAGGATGGTGACTCCACTATTATAAATTTAGATTCTATGCAAATAATAGGAGAGCCAACCTTTACGTTGCGAACTAATTTAGAAGAACCATTGTTACTATACCTAAAACTCTTTAAAAATGATGGTGAAGAACATTATATTCCTTTTTTTGCAGATAAAGGCGTTACTGAAATAAATACCAGTTTAAAAAACTTTAGTTATGATGCTAAGGTAAAAGGTTCTAAGCAGCAAGAGCTCTTGAATGAGTATTCTACAGTGATGTCTAAATTTAATAATCAAAACCTAGACCTGACTGAAGCTAAATTTTTAGCATTAAAAGAAAATGATAGTCTTGCAACAGACTCTATTGTGAGAGCTACAAACACCTTAATTAAAAGAAAATACTCCTATACTATACAGTTTGCTATTAATAATAAGGATAGTGAAATTTCGCCATATTTAGCCTTATATGAGATGCCTAGTGCTAACCCAGTTTACATAGATTCTATTTATAATAACCTAAATGCGCCCATTAAAAAATCATTTTATGGTAAGAAGCTAAAGGACCTAATAGAAAACCGAAAGGCATCGAAATAATATTAGTATTAAAAACAATAAAACCAATCCATACGGATTGGTTTTTTTTTGAGCCGATAGAGGGACTCGAACCCACGACCTGCTGATTACAAATCAGCTGCTCTAGCCAGCTGAGCTATATCGGCCAATTTTAATACTAAATTATAACTTATTAATTCTTTCTATCAGAGCTTTGCCCTTGGTTTCTAGATCGTTATTAATAGCTTTAAAATGCGCTTTATTATCTTCTACATTTCTATTATTTACACGAGTAATTAACTCATCAAATGTTGCAATAGCGTCATCAATGATAGCTTCACTTTCTTTCGTTGGTTTAGTTGCATTAGTAAGCTCCCATACATAAACTGCTTCGATGATATCTCCCAAAACATAATTTATATCTTTCTTTAAATCTCTTTTATTCGCCATAATATATTTTATTTAATTGATTTCAACATCACAGATTTAGGATGCAGAATTGCGTTGCAAAAATACTAAAACCATTTAGTTTTTTTCAATAATTTTTTATTTGAAATTTAGACGTAAACTTCAAGGAGTTTTCCATAGTCAGACTTCAATTTAAATTGGTCTAGTGAAGCAGGAATTAATATAGTTTCGCCTTTATTGATAGTTTCAGTAATAGTTTCGGTTAACACATCGACTTTACCATCAACACACATGTATATTATGAACGAATCGAATAAATTGTCCTTGATAATAGTAGAATTTACTTCAATAAAATTTGTTGTAAAAAATGGGCAACTAACCAGTCGGTTAGAACTATTTGTCTGCGTTTTGTAAGCAACCTTGTAATCGTTCTTCATTTCAAAATTAAAAGCATCGATTGCAATATGATTGTGTAATTCGCGTTCGTTACCATCAGCATCTACGCGATCCCAATCGTAAACCCGATAAGTAACATCACTTGTTTGCTGAATTTCTGCCAACAACACGCCTGCTCCAATAGCATGTACGCGACCAGATTCTATAAAAAAAGTATCCCCTTCTTCTACTTTTTCAAAATTTAAAATCTCTGTGAGTGTCTTATTTTTTAGATGTGATAAATATTTCTCTTGGGTCATGTTTTGATTAAACCCAACAATAAGATTCGCATCTTCATCGGCTTGCATAACATACCACATCTCAGTTTTACCAAAAGTATTATGACGCTTTTTAGCTAACTCATCATCAGGATGTAATTGAATACTTAGATCTTCTTTAGCATCGATAAATTTTATCAATAATGGAAAATCCTTTCCAAAACGTTTAAAGTTTTTATCACCTAAAAGTTGAGATCCGTAATTATCCACCAGGGTTTGAAGTGTCTTGCCTTTAAGTGGTCCATTTGACACTATGGAAACGTCCTTAGGTACCGTACTAATTTCCCAACTCTCCCCTACTTGGTTAGAGTGAGATGATTTACCAAAATGTTTTTTGAGCTTTTCTCCTCCCCAGATCTTTTCTTTTAAGATTGGATTAAACTTTAAGGGATAAAGTGATGTTTTCATGGGCTAAGAACCAGAATAAGTTACAAAATTTCGTGGGGTTTCGTAAAGCGTAATTTCTAACTTGAATTTTGGATCTAATTTTGCTTTGAGTTTATTATATATAACTACTGCAATATTTTCTGCGGTAGGATTTAAATCCTTAAATTCAGGCACCTCTACATTTAAATTTTTATGGTCAAAGGCATCTTCGACTTCAGATTTTATAATGGTCTTTAGAATTTTTACATCTATTACATAACCTGTTTCAGGATCTATATCACCGGTAACGCTAGCAATTAGTTCGTAATTATGACCATGAAAATTAGGATTATTGCAAAGACCAAAAACATCATCATTCTTTTTAAAACTCCAATCTTTTCTATATAAACGATGTGCAGCATTAAAATGCGCTTTTCTGTGTACAGTTACTTTCATTTACTAACATTTATAGATTCGTAAAATTTATCAAAAATAATCCTGAACCATGCTGTATAGTGCTCTGGATTGGATTGTAAATCTGACTTGACACTTTCAAGCGGCATCCATTTCCAATCTGCAACTTCGTTCTTATTTATTAATGGTTTACCATTATAATGACCGATCATAATATGATCGTACTCATGTTCTGTTAATCCATTATCAAAAGGTGCTTTATATATAAAAGAAATCGATTCGTTTAAATCTGTAACAAACCCCATTTCTTCCTGTAAACGGCGTTTTCCTGCTTCTAAATTGCTTTCGCCGTCTCTTTGATGACTGCAACACGTATTAGTCCAGAGACCAGGAGAATGGTACTTATGCAAAGCGCGTTGTTGCAACATTAATTCGTTATTATCATTAAAAATAAAAACTGAAAAAGCGCGATGTAGTAATGCCTTTTCGTGTGCTTCCATTTTAGCCATTAGACCGATTTTATTATCATTCTCATCAACTAAGATGACTTGTTCTTCTCTCATAAAAACAAAATTAACACCTATGGATTTAAAAATGGTAAAGGTTTTCATAAAAAATAGCCGCTTAAGTTATTAAGCGGCTATTTGTAATTTTTAGTAAATAAATATCCTATTCTTTATCGTCACAGGATTTACCATTTATACTTGTAATAATAAACTCACTACGTCTATTAAGTTGATGTTCTGCTTCTGTACAACTTGAATTATTTGATGGCTCACAATCGCAATTATTAACTAACCTAGATTCACCATAACCTTTAGCAGATAAACGTTCTGGATCCACTCCTTTTTCTATTAAATAATCACGTGTAGATTGTGCTCTTCTTTCTGATAATTTTTCATTGTAAGTAACAGTACCTCTACAATCGGTATGACTACGAATATCAATAGTCATCGTCGGGTACTGGTTAAGTACGGCTAAGACTTTCTGTAATTCTAACTCTGCAGAATAGCGGATATTAGACTTATCGAAATCAAAATAGATAATAGGAATATCTAAGACTTTTGCCAAATCATCACATGGTGCAATTTCCTGTTCATCTAATTCTAACAATAATTCCATCAGTAATTCTTGCTTACGATCTGGAGTTGTAAAACGCTTTTCATCCGAAATGTACTTTTCCTTTTCACCTCGAATTAAATATTCGGTTTGGCATTCTAAACTAAACTCAAATGAGGCATCGGTACCAGCTGTTTTTCTTTCTAATTCTTTACCAGTTTCATCAAAAAGGATAACAGTTGCGCCAGGTATTAACTCATCTGTATTTTTGTCCTTAACAATACCTTGTACGAGTTGTTCACATTCTGGTATTATAAAGGTATATATATCATCACTCCCTTTTCCTCCTTCTCTGTTAGAACTAAAATAAACACGCTTGGTTACCAAGTTTTCGTAGTAACCAAAGTCATCAGATGCACTATTTACAGGCTTACCAACATTTTCGATTACAAAATTCCTATTTGATCCTGTCTCAATTTTTTGGTCCAATTCTTCAGATATAAAAATATCGTATCCACCTAAACCTGGATAACCATTACTTGAATAATACAAATCTCCGTCTGTATTTATGAAGGGAAAAGCTTCCTGTCCTTCAGTATTAATAGAAGGTCCTAGGTTTTCCGGAGTTCCTAAAGTACCATCATCATTAACATCTACCACATAAATATCTGATTGTCCAAATGTACCAGGCATATCTGATGCAAAATATAACTTTGAACCCGTGAGATTTAAAGCCGGATGAGCAACGCTATAATCTTCACTGTTGAAGTGAATTTTGTGTATCTCTTCCCAACTACCATCTTCTGACAAGGTTGCTCTATATAATTGTAATCTGTTAGTACCGCTTTCACCTTCTTTATACTTTGATTTATAAAAGTTATTACGTGTAAAGAACATATATTTCCCATTAGGTGAAAATATCGCGTTAGACTCGTGGAATGCCGTATTAACATCGCCATCAATTTCCATAACTTCACCAAACGATCCGTCCTCTGAAATTTCTACTGAAAAGATATCCAAATAAGGTTCTTCGTTCCATCTATATTTACGCCCACCTCCTCTTGAGGATGCAAAAACTATAGAGTTCTCATATTCAGTGGCACCAAAATCAGAAACCTCTGTATTGATCTCTAGATTCGTAGGCTCAATATCCTCTCTACTAATTCTATCTATAGCTTCGCGATAATCAACATTAGATACAAACGCTTTACCTCTCATATCATTAGGTTTAAGATCATGAAATTTCTTCATCCACATATCAGATGCTTTATAATCTTTTACACCTCTTAATGCAAGCGCATATCTAAAATAATATTCAGGTTCTACATACTCATTTAATGCCATTAACTCGCCATACCATTTGGCAGCCTCTTCCATTTTATTCCTAAAGTAGAATGAATTGGCTAATTTTTGAAATAGGTCTACAGATTTATAACCATTATTAGCCACTTCTAATAAAACTTCACTAGTTTTAACGTAAGCGAAATCTTTATAATCGTCTTTAACACTTTGTATTTTCCCTTCTTGTCCAAACGAAAGCGAGGACGCTACTGTTATAATTGTTACTGCTATATATCTTAATAAATTTTTCATATTCGTATTTTTAGAAGAAACGTGGTGATAAAATTCTACCTATTTTTTTAACTTCAAATCTTAAAGTAATTTCATGAGTTCCACTGTTATAATTATTTAAACCCGTTGTCGTTAAATCATAACCATACCCAATGAACATTACAGGCGAAACCTGAAATCCAGCTAGTGCACTTACGGAATCATCCCACCTCCAAGCTAGACCTAAGGTTAGTTTTTTTCTATACAACAGATTTGCTGAAACGTCTGCTATAATTGGTGCTCCAGCAACTCCTTTCACTAAAAAAGCTGGTTTTAATTCAGTAGTTTCATTCAAATTAAAGACATATCCACCAATTAGGTAAAAATGCATGCGCTCTGTAGCTACTGATTCCTGAAAATCATCATAATGATCGGTATCTAAAAAATTAGGTACAGCTAAGCCTAAATAACCTTTGCGTGAGTGCATATACAATCCTGCTCCAACCATCGGAGACGTAAGGCTAATATTTTGATTAAAGGCTGCATCAGGATTTCTAAAACGTCCTTTACTCCAGTCGGTATTTAACATATGAACACCACCTTTTACACCAAATGATAATTTAAGATCGTTTGCATTAAGCGGAATAGTATATGAAAAATTAGCATCAACAAAAGTTTCTCTTGCAGGACCTAATGCATCACTTACAAAGTTTAACCCTAATCCAACACGCTCGTTACGCAATGGTGAATGAATTCCCAAAGATTGTGTTTGTGGAGCGCCATCTATACCAACCCATTGAGTTCTATGTAGCGCTACCAAACTAAATGATTCTCTTTGTCCTGCATAGGCTGGATTAACACTTAAGGTATTGTACATATAATGGGTGTACTGTGGATCTTGCTGTGCAAAACTATTAGCACTTATTAGTGTTAGAACTAATACTATTAATCCTTTTATTATTGATGATTTATGTATCATTTTTAATATGTTTTATAATTCAGTGTTAATTAGTTTTGTCTGTTTATATATAACCATCCTACTCTTGGCTCTGAACCATTACCAAGATCAAGAACATAGTAATATGTACCTACCGGTAATTCTTCAGATTGATTAACAACAGATCTACCATTAGAAATGCCTTCCCAATCGTTAAGGTATCCTTTCTTAGTATAAACCTTGTTACCCCATCTATTGAAGACTTCTAACGTGTTATTAGGGAATCTTTCAATACAATCAATAACAAAAGTGTCATTTATACCATTGCCGTCTGGTGAAAATTCATTGTATATGGTTAAACAAATTGGATCTACTGCCGCACTAGCGTTATCATTACCTGGATTTAAATCTGTCCCTCCAACTGAGCTAAGTACAAAGGCCGTATTTTCATAGTCACCAAATCCTAAAACTTCCGCGGTGATTTCTAGAATCTCAACTTGATCAGGATCAAGTTGATTAATTGTCCATTCGCCACTTACTTCTGAATAAGTTCCTCCAGTTGTAATTGCAGAGACAAATACATATCCACTTGGCAATTGCTCACTAATTACAATATCTGTTGCTGTAACATTACCAATGTTTGCCGCCTCAATCGTGAATACAACATTATCACCTACAACGGGTTGAACGTTGTTTACTTCTTTTCTGACATCAAGGTCAAAAATTGAATTAACTGGAGTTACTGTTGGGTCATCAGGATTTCCATTTCCATTGACGTCGTTATCAGTTGGATCATTAGGATCGTCACTTATGTCAGTAACATCATCTGAAGGATCATTTACGTCACCGCCTGGTGCCTCACTGCTTACCGTAGATGTATTGGTTACAGTTCCTAAATCAAGATCTGCTTGAGTAATCTGGTAAGTTGCTGTGAATGTAGTATTATCCACTTCACCTGGAAGCAATTGAGCTATAGGCCCACCATTTAAAGTTAAACCAGGTAGAACATCTTGTACATCAATATTTGTTAAAGTAACATTACCCGTATTTTCTACTGTAAATACATATGAAATGATGTCATCAATACTGCCTGGTGTGCCATCTCCATTTGTATCTGCTAATGCCAGCGTTGTTTTAATTAAACTAATACTCGGCTCTGCCAAAATAGTGATCACCGTTGGATCGTCTACTGTGTTGCCATCTGTATCATCACCATCGTCACTCACATCTGTAACATTTGTGTTGGCTGGACTATCACCATCTGCCAATACACTGTTGCTAAAGCCTCCTGCATCTACTGCATCCTGCTCTATAACATAGGTAGCTGTATAAGTCGCTACTTCTCCTACCTGTAGGTCGCCTTCTGCACTGCCTAAGTCTGCACTTACAAATGTAGGACCTGTTACGAACGTTAATGGGTTACCATTTGCATCCTCGAAGGTATCGACTATCGCTACCCCATCTAAAGTCACATTACCTGTATTCTCTACTGTGATTGTATAGGTTACTTCATCGCCTAAACTTGCTCCTGCCGGACCAACGTCGTTGGTGATCGCTACCGTTTTAACTGCTTCGATACTTGGATTCTCTGGAATCACGGTTACTGTTGGGTCATCTTCCGTATTTCCATCAGTATCATCATCATCGTCACTTGTATCGTTTACCGTTGTTCCTGCTGGACTATCGCCACTAGCAACTACACTGTTGCTAAATCCACCTGCATCTACTGCATCCTGCTCTATAACATAAGTAGCTTCATAAGTCGCAACTTCTCCTACTCTTAAGGTGCCGTCCACTCCACCAAGCTGATTTGTACTTATAAAAGAAGGTCCTGTTGCAA
>JABDKL010000001.1 GCA_013002225.1 Winogradskyella sp. | reverse complement strand
CTACGGAATACAAATTAAGAAAAAACCCACAACTAAAGCCTATAATTCCAAATAAAGTTCCTAATAATGCTAAATTCTTTTTAACAATACTTTGTTTATAAAAGGTCATAAGCATTAAATACCCTGTCAATATCGCACTTCCTGTAAAGATTAAATGTAACGTTTCTACGACCTTAACTTCACTATTTACACTAAATACTAGCACACCACCGAAAAGATACGCTATAACCCTTGTGATATGCTCTAAACGTACTTCCATACCTTTTACTACAAACAATTCTTTAAGTTTATCTGGATGCTCGAAACTTACCATCATAAAAGCGAGTGATATAAAAAATAGTGTTGCGTAAAGGAAAGGCTCTTGCACATTCCCTGCGTACTGCGACCAACTCGGATATAGGTTTAGTATCGCCATTGTTACACCAATTATAAAGGCTGTTATAATACATATTTTAATATTTAATTTTAATCCTTTCATTTATCTTCTCTTAGTTTATCACCAATATCACCCCAATGTTTTGAAGCATAACTCTTAGATAAAAGGCTTTTCATTTCTTTTATTTCTTGTTTCAAATCCTTAACCTCTGCAACTATATCAGCATTCTTTTCATCTTCTAAAATATTAGATAATTTATTATAGTTCTTTTTAGCATTTACCAATAAGTAAGTATGCCAATATACTAAAGGTGGATATACAAAAATAAAAAGTAGTTTAGCGTATTGGTTTATCATTGTATATGATGCCGTAAAGTGTTCTAAAGCGCAAAATACAAAAACCCAACTTAAAGCAACTATAAACTTATCATCTAATATACCTTTTATTACTTTTCGCAATCTGAAATATACCACGTAAGCGAATATTAAATAAGTAACACCAATGTAATTGCCGAAGATAAAAACAGAATATCTAAACGCTTTATCTGGAAAACAATGTTCTGGATCTATCCATGACATTATCTGCTCTGGAAACGCAAATATCAATATTAATAGATAAGCAAATAGTAGTGTAAACTTTTTAATCATTTTCTTTAATGTAATTATCTAAAACAATAATAGAATCTAAAATATACTGCCCAATCGGTATAGCGAAACACAAAGCGATATTATTTATAATTTCCTCAATAACCCAAAGCATTATCTTTTTAGTACCATCTTTGCATACATAAATATTAGTGAAGTATCGACCTTTAGGTTTTTCCATATTTCTTTTTACTTCCTCTGTGCTAAGTGCATCAAAGTTATTATCGGTAAAATCTTTGTAGTTAAACCCCTCCATTTCATCCCTAGTATAACCTAAAATCCTTTCGCAGTTATCACTCATCGTTATAAACGTTTCATCTATCATAGAGAATTGAGTTATAATAATATCTGAATCCTTGTTGGTTATAGTCTTTAAAAGACGTAATCCTGTTGAGATATCTGAATCCATAAGTGTTTAACCTTGTTTTTATTTTTACCGTTTAAAACAATATCAGCCCCTACAGTTTTTAAGGTCTGTATTGTTTCTTTAACGGATTTCTCCATCGTAATTTTATGTTCATCATTGTCCACTCTATCTTTTTCTGGGTACTATATCTTGATGTTGAAATATGGTATAAAAGTCTTTTACTAAATTATCGTAATCGGTTTTATATTTATCCTTTTGTGATCTTTCATATTCTATTTCAGAATTTAGATATTTTATTACAACATCCTTTGCTTTTATCTGCTCTGTATGTTGTGTTTTTACGTATGCTAATGCACCACCTAAAGCTACTACAAGAACCCCTAACATCCAATAGATTAGATTATCTTGTGTGGGTACTGCCCCCACTTGATTTAAGTAGTGAAAATATATTAGCACACTCATTCAACTAGTGTTTACAATTTTCGTCGTGAATATGCTTTATATTCTCATCCTTTGTATTTAATCGTTTTCTTCCTTTTTCAAATATCCATGCAAACGCATAACCGCCAAAGACACCGCTAAAAGCAGATAGCGTGTTATGGAATGTATTGTTGCTATCCAGTTCTGGAATAAACCGCTTTATTACCACCTCTGAAACCTCGTGTAAAAGAAATAAGAATAAAAAGGAAGTAACTAAATGAAACGCTACGTTTAACGCTGTTGGCTTCATAAAACGACCTACACCGTACCCCTTATTATCTTCGTTCTCTTTTACTAATATTGCACGAAATAAGAATAAGCCTGCAATCGACAAAACGAATGATATCGCCATCCCTACTGTGATGTGTCCGAATATTATACTATTCATCTATCCTATTTTATCTTTTAATATATCGTGTATAGCTGCTTTAGTAGCGTAAGCCGTACTATCATACTCAAAGTCTGTAAATAGAATAGAAACGCTTTTACCTTGCGTACCTGCTCTACCTTGATCGGTAATAATAACCGCCTCGTCTGTAAAGTCCATAGTACAC
>JABDKL010000197.1 GCA_013002225.1 Winogradskyella sp. | reverse complement strand
GAGTATTATAGTCTAAATTTAAACTTGCATAACGACCTCTAACCACTCCTCTAGATTTTAAAAATCTATCTTGTGTAGTTCTAGTATGGCAGTTAGGTCCTTGGCAAAAATGTTTATTACTCTTGTTACTACCACCATTCCCATTATCAAACCAAAAAATGTGACAATACAATAAAATTCAAAACTAGTCATTCCAACTCCTTTTCATTCTTCTCATCTCAGAATATAACTCCAACATCTGAAACTTGTCGCAAGATTTAATCCAATTAATTAATTCTTCACGCATTTCTTTTTGTTCTTCATGTGCTTTCGCTTTGTTATTGTCAATCACTTCAAAGTGTGTTTCGTTTTGTTCAGCCATATTAACCTCTATCTATTATTGTCCAACTGTCTGTCGCAGTTCGGTATTCGTTTTTATCAACATCAAAATACGTCATCAACATTCTATTTGCTTTTGACGTCCAATACTTACACTTATCTGTCCAAAGTGCATTTCTTGTAATTGTCATTTTATCTTTTGCCGAAAAGTATCTTACTTTAAATGGTTTGTTGTTTATCATATTTCCTCGCTTTCTATGTGCCTATTATAACACAATGGCGAGAGTATCGCCATTGTGCAGATTGTCGCAGTTAGTTGATTGCCTCTTGTTGCATTAAACCTTTTGCAATAGCAATTTTTTGATCTCTAGTTAATTCAACTTTATCTTCTAAAAGACTAGCCAAATTTTCTGGACTATAAATTGATAATGCCATTGAACTACTTTCATTCAATACACTTTCATTCAAAGCAACTCCGACTTTATCAGCTAGTGCTTTAGCTTGGTCAAAGTATCTGTAAGATTTTAAACCTAATCTCAACTTGCTCATCTTATCTTCAACATAAGAAAATAATTGTTGATGTGATAGTTTAACATTTTCAACTGCTTGATTATACATTTGAAAAACTTTAATTGTATCTTCATCAACTTTAAACTGTCTTGAATGACAATAATTACTTCCTATTGTCCAAAGTTTAAAATCGTTTTCCCATTCGTCTTGATGATAGATTGTGTTTCCTGTCTTGTCGTTTCTACTTCCATAACCTAAAAACTTCTCAACTCTACTTTCCATGTCATAATATACAGGATTTCTTTTTGAGTAATCATCTTGAAGTTTTAATTTATAATCTGCGTCAAGACCTTTTGCATTAATCTCATCTCTATAATAAGACCTTGCAAAATCTCTATCATCTAAATTAAACTTAACATGTTCTTCGTTTTCGGATTGGTACTCTCTACCCTCATCATCAACTTTAGTGATTGGTTGTGTAAAGTAAAAACAATTATCTTCATACAACTCGCCACCTGCACGATTATATTTTTGTATCATTCCTCTAATCGTGTCAATATCTTCTTGAGGTTGATGTGCTCTTACAACTTTTTCTGCAAGTGATTTTGTAATCTCTCTTGCATGGTTGTAATTTTCTATTGCTTTTAGATGTGCTTGTCTTTTGGGATTATCTTCACTTTCCCAATGTGCTTTGAAAACATCTGCAATAGTTTTTCTTTTTTCTGCATTTAGTGTTAGTCTTTTAGTCATTTGACCTCGCTTTCTATATTTATATTATTATATCATTGTGTCCGAATTATGACTACCATTAGCCAAAATTACTGTGTCTTTACTATCATCTAAATAAGGATCAACCTTTTGTAAATGATAAGTAATGTCTTTATTATTATTCAACTCATCTAAAGCTAATAATTTTCTAGTAGCAGTAGTTAAATTAAATATGTCTTTTGAGTAAATGCTATATCTAGCCTCGCCCAAAAAATACTCTTTTTCAATTATGAAAAATTTACTTTCTTTGTCCATTTATTTCTCCACTTTGTAGTTGGTTTTATTCTCAAGTCTAAAGGTATATAAAAATCTAAATCATCAATTATACTTTCACTCTCCCAAATTTCTTGAGCAAAAATAAAAGTTTGGTTTGTGAGATTTGTCATCTCACAATTTAGTTTTATATTTTCTTTTTTGACTTTCATGCGAATAGTTTACAAAAAAATTGTGGCAAGATTATGTCAAACCATTGGTCATTATTGTCGCACCCCTGCGTCAATGTTGACCACCCTACGCCATACTTCCGCCACAATCCTATATTATTATATATACTCAGCCTCATTTGAGAGTTTATCGCTGAAACAAAACTATAAACTTTAACGGGACTTGCACCGGCAAAAGCAAGTAGGATTTAGATCCTCCTGGAAGATAGCCATTGGAGGATCCTGATCCCTGGTCCAAAGACGGCATTGCCTAAAAAGAACAAAGACACTTTGGACCTGGGATCAGTGAGTGAGAAATACTAGTTATTAATTTGCTCCTCACTGGTCTAGTTTAGAATGATTATAAAGTAAAAATTATTATGAAAGTAAAAGCACAAGCACCAAGCCACAAGCTGCGACAAATTGTCGCAGGACAATTTGGTAAATTGACAAAGCCTCAAGCGTCAAGCAACAAGCTGCGTCAAAGTGTACAATGTTTTGTACCGGGTCGACGTGTTAAGAATAGATTCAGGAGGAATATATGAAAATAAAAGATGCATTAAAAATAACAGACTCGTTTACAAAAACGTCTAAGATGCCTGGACTTAGTTACAGCCTGCCGGCCTGGGAGTGTAAAACAGGATGGAAGCTTGCTCAGGTCCCTGGCACGCCTTGCTTTAGCTGTTATGCTAAGAAGGGCAACTATACAAGATATCCAGCAATTAAAGCAGCTCAATATAGAAGACTGTCAGCAATTGAAAACCCGCTATGGGTTCAGGCAATGGCCGCTAAAATTAAAAATCAAAAATGGTTTAGATGGCA
>JABDKL010000169.1 GCA_013002225.1 Winogradskyella sp. | reverse complement strand
TTGTTTTCTCATTTAGATAATTGAGTTCATATTTAGTTCTTCCGCAGACCTTTCTATGTCATATCTTCATTAATAATTCAATATAATTAGTATTTTGAGTTATAAAATGATAAAAAAACAAAATAGTCCAATACCAGAATAACCTGGATTTGTTTTCTTTTTTAAATCATCAAGCATTTTATGACCATGGTCTGGCCTGAAAGGCATACGAATATCTTTTCTGCCAGACTGTACTCTCCATTTTTGCTCCTCAATGAGGGCTTTCATCACGGCATACATATCCACATCACCTTCTAAATGATCCGCTTCATGAAAATTCCCGTGCTCGTCTCGTTTTGTTGCTCTTAAGTGAATAAAATGAATACGACTTCCAAGACGCTTTACCATACCTGGCAAATCGTTATCTGCTCTTACACCAAAAGAACCTGTACAAAAGGTCAGGCCATTATTATGGCTTGGTACAGCTTCATATAAATCCACGATATCTTGCTCCGTACTTACTACTCTTGGCAATCCTAGAATTGGAAATGGTGGATCATCAGGATGAATGCACATGAGCACACCTGCTTTTTCTGCTGAAGGGATGATTTCAGACAAAAAGTAGAAAAGGTTTTCTTTTAATTCCTTTGGCCCAATAGTATTGTAAGTTGCTAAAATGTTATTGAACTCCTCTAGTGTATACCCTTCTTCAGCACCGGGTAAGCCAGCAATAATATTTCTAATCAGTTGTTTCTGGTCGTCTTCTGTTGTATTTTCAAAATAGTGCTTTGCTGCTTCTTTTTGTTCATCTGTATAGTCATTTTCTGCACCTGGACGCTTCAATAAAAATAATTCGAATGCAGCAAAAGCAGCAGCCTCAAATCGTAAGGCCGTTGATTTATCGTCTACTTCGTAATCGAGATTAGTGCGTGTCCAATCTAATACAGGCATAAAATTGTAGCATACGATGTCTATTCCACATTCACCGAGATTTAAAAGTGTTCGCTTATAGTTATCTATGTACGTTTTATAGTTACCAGACTTAGTTTTTATGTTTTCGTGAATAGGTACACTTTCCACTACAGACCAAGTTAAGCCAACGCTTTCTATTTCAGATTTTCGTTTCTTGATGTCTGCAACCGTCCAAACGTCTCCGTTTGGGATATGATGTAATGCAGATACAATACCTGTAGCACCAGATTGTTTTATATCTAAAAGTGAGACTGGGTCATTAGGGCCGTACCATCTCCAAGTTTGTTCTAATTGTAAATTCATTTATTCGTTTTTATACGCCACTATAGGCAGCAAAACCACCATCAATTGGTACTACAACTCCTGTTACAAATTTTGAGCCTTCACCGCACAACCATAACGTAGTACCTACTAAATCCTCGGGTTCGCCATAACGACTCATGGGTGTTTGATCTATGATTTGTTGTCCTCTTTGTGTTAAACTTCCATCGTCATTAGTTAACAATGACCTATTTTGATCGGTTAAGAAAAAGCCAGGTGCCAATGCATTAACTCGTATACCAACTTTAGAAAAATGAACGGCCAACCATTGTGTAAAATTGGAAACCGCTGCTTTTGCACCACTATATGCCGGGATTTTAGTTAATGGCGTAAAGGCATTCATTGACGAAATATTCAATACACTACAGCCTTCGCGACCAACCATATCTTCAGCAAACACCTGGGTAGGAATTAATGTGCCAAGAAAATTTAGGTTGAATGTAAACTCAATGCCTTTTGGATCTAAATCAAAAAAAGTTTTAAAGCCTTCGGTAGCGTTATTTAAATCTTCCATTTCAAAAAACGGATTACTAGTTGTGCCTAAAGGATGGTTTCCACCCGCACCATTAATTAAAATATCACATTTTCCAAACGCTTCATTGACTACCGTTTTAGATGCAATCAAAGACTCTTTTTCTAAAACATTTGCTTCTACACCAATTGCATTTCCTCCATTCTTATTTATAGTTGCTGCAACTTTTTCTGCAGCTTCTTTTCTTAAATCGAGTACTGCAATATTATGTCCCTCTTTTGCCAAAGCTTCGGCTAAAGTGCTACATAAGACACCACCTGCACCAGTTAATACAATTGTTTTGCTCATTTATTTATTTTGAATGATTAAATTTTAAGACTAATAATATCTTAGAAAGCTCTTGTAAAATTAATTCGAAATAGAAAAATCCCCATCCTGTCCTGTCATGCAATATTGCAATCTTTAATTTGTTGCGTATCGTAAGACTAAAACTAAAAAAAGATTAGCTTTAAGTGATACTATAAATTTAGTGCATTATTTCTTTTTAAAAAGAATGAAAGTAGGATAGAACAGGATAATATCGTCTTTTTACATGATTAATTTTAACTCCTAACCATTTATAATCACTAAATAACATCTTAAAACAAACATCTATAATCGCCTAAATTAAAAAAGTCTCTTTCGTCGAAACAATAAAAATGTATAAAATAGAACTTATAAAAGACAGCCCATTCAATCATGTTAAATTGGTGAATACCAACAACAACTCTTACGCAAAACTATCTTTAAATAACGGAGCAAGTTTGCAGGAGTTAGTTATAAATAACACTGTCATTATAGAAGATTTATCTCCTTTAGAATATACAGACACGTATGCTTCGTCTATTTTATTCCCATTTGCCAATAGAGTTAAAGATGGTATTTATTCCTTTAATGAAAAAGATTATCAACTAGACATCAATGAAAAGAAAAAGAATAATGCCTTGCATGGATTGGTTTATAATAAAACATTTAAAATTTTAAATCATAGTGCAACAGCGAATGAAGCTTCTATTACACTTGAATATGAGGAATTAAATGAATCTCAAGGTTTTCCGTATACCTATATTATTCAGTTAGAATATACTTTAAAAAACGATGGATTAAAACTTAATGTTAAGGTGAAAAATACGGACTCAAAAACGTTTCCTTTCACTATAGGTTGGCATCCTTATTTTATAAGCGACAATTTATATGAAAGTAATTTGAAGTTTAACAGCAATAAAAAACTGGTGTTGAATGAAAGAATGATTACAACTGGAATAGAAGACTTTGACACTAACAAAACATTTGAAATTAAAGACAAAAAATTAGACGACTGTTTTCTTTTAAACACTAATATTATAAGATTTACCACACCAAGTTATGATTTGGAAATAAGCGCATCGTCAAACGAAACTTTTTTGCAATTATACACACCTCCAAGGGCAAACACAATAGCTATTGAGCCTACTACTGGCGTATCGGATAGTTTTAATAATAAAATAGGGTTACAGCTTTTAGAATCTGGGAAAACTTATAGTATAGATTGGGACATAAAATTCAAAAAAAAAAAATTGACCCTCGTAGTTTAAATAACAATTGAATCCCCTGGATCAACACATCTCACTCGCTACACTATAAAAAAGCCCTGTTCTAAAACGTACAGGGTTTTTTATATGACATTGACCTTACAGCCTACGCGTCTTTAATTTTTATTAGGATTTTATACTGTTACTAGCCTACACCTCCTCCACCTTGGCCACCATCATCATCATCTTCACAAATAACACCATGGGCAATGACATAGATATCGCCCATAACATCCGTTATGGTAAACGAATCTTCATCGGCAGCATCTAAATTGTGTTTATACGGATACTGACCAGGTGCCACCGTAGGCTGTCCGTTTGGTTTTACAGGATAAGGCTCAGACCCGACATATAAATGCGTTTCAGATAGCGTATAACCACTATAGGCATCATACTCAACGGTCACTGTTTCTGTAAGCTCATCATATTCAATTTTCAATAGACCTACCAAGGTGCCTTTATCGGTATCGCATCCACCGGCTCCAGCATAAAGGTCAAAGAAATATGTACCACCATCAAGCGGACCTATGGTCCAACCCCAACGATTAAATCCATCATCGATAAAACAGCTGGACTCGTCATCAGAGGCTTTGGCAAATAAGGTTTCGCAAGCACCCTCATCATCGCCATGATCATTGTCGTGGTTGGCATTGTTATTGGATTGATTCGCTTGCTTATTTGCAGGTAAAAGATCGGTTTCTAAGCGTTCTACTTCACAAGAGAACACTAACATTAGGCTAAGAATTAGCAATAGATTTACATTTTTCATAGTAGATTGGGTTTTTTAGTCTTCTAAAGATAAGGATCCTCAGCAAGTTTTAAAAATCTTTTCGACCAACGGCATACCATTGATCATGTACTTTTTAAGTAAATAAACCGATATGGATAGTAACAGCTCAGCGCTATTACAGTAATTATATAGCATGTTAATAAAACAGTAAAAGCCTGCAAAACAATAGTTTACAGGCTTTTGTTTATATACAATGCTCTTCAACCGCATCATGCTGCTGAAAGACACCTAATCATAGTTAGGGTATTTAAAGATCAATTCTGATTTATTTTATTCTCCAGACCTTCTATAATAACATTGTAAAAGCCTTCAAAGGTTTCTTTCATGGGTGCTTCTGCTTTCTCTGAATTAGGATTAAAACTACAGGCCCAAGACACTTCACATGTGCTGTTATCTATAGCTTTGATATCTACATCACTTATATAGTTGGTAATAGGAAAAGGACCTGAAAGAATAGCATATTGCATGTGCATCTTATCATTATCCATTTCATTCATCACCTCATAGATCTTTGAACCATCTGGCATGGTACAGGTACGTTTTGCACCGACGCCCTGACCGTTTACTTCAGAACTAGCAATAGGTGAAAATTCTTCAATGCCCGAAAACGAAGATAGCGTAGCCCAAGCTTTTTTTGCGGGTACATTAATGGCTATTTTAACGTGTACAGTTGACATAATGTTTGAATTAAATTAATATTTACGCTTAAAAGTTTATTCTTTATTGTTTATGCCACCCGCTCCTTTACACAAGCCGTAGCTTAACACAGCAGGTATAACAAAGCCCACAATACTTACCCATATAGGTATCACCGTTCCTTCTACGA
>JABDKL010000150.1 GCA_013002225.1 Winogradskyella sp. | reverse complement strand
CACTTTGCCTTATAGCAGTAAAAGAAGTATAAATAATTCCAATAACAGAAATTGTATACACAAAAGGCGTAAAAAAAAACGAAGCGTTCGGAAATAATGGTATTGAATAACGAATTAACCCATAAGTTCCTAATTTTAAAAGAACACCTGCCAAAATAACAGAACCTGCTGTTGGAGCTTCTACATGAGCTTCAGGTAACCAAAGATGAACAGGAAGCATAGGAACTTTCCCGGCAAAAGCTAGAAAAAAAGCGAACCATAAAAATTTTTGTTCTAATTCTGAAAACGAAAATATTAATAACATTTCATAATCAGTAGTTCCTACTTGATAATAAATATATATAATGGCTAATAACATTATAACAGAACCAAATAAAGTATACAAAAAAAAGTAATAAGAGGCAAGAATTTTTCTTTCTCTAGAACCCCAAATACCAATAATAAGAAAATACTAGTTCGAATGACCATTTATCAAAAAAAAAATCAAAAAGATAAACAATCGAGCGCTAGTCCACACGCAGCGAGCAATCTTTCAACTGCACTGCGCGTTCCAACATATATAATAAAATTTGTCCTAATCAAAGTCGCTCGGAGTATATCCTTTGAGCTTTCTAAGAGAAGGACCATCATACTTACCATTATGAATCAACTGATGATGTTTTGTACAAACAGCAATTTGTTTAGCAGTATAAGCAGTAATTTTTTTCTGAAATTCTACACCCTTAATTCGCTTACGGTGTTTAATATGATGCCATTCACTTGCTTTATTGGGGCAATTAGGTATTGCACAAGGAAGATCTTTAGCAGAACATACAACACTTAATGTTTGCGGGATTGGAACTCCAATAGGAACTACTAAAACATTTTCAAGTTGACCTTTGTCAGAATCATACCATTTAACTTTTTGCGCTTTAGGTACAAAAAGTTCCACAACTTTTTCTTTTCCATCTTTAGTAGTAGTTTTGATGACCATATCTTTGCCATATTTTTTTAAAGTCCAATTAGCATTTCTTTTAGAGTTACGGTGAGCTATAGTTAGACTTGCACTTTTCTTCAACGCAAAGTATAATCTACTCAATACCGACTGTTGGGTAGAGCCAGAATAATAATTAGCAATACCTCTAAGAACACTTTTGAATCTATGAATAATAGCTGCATCATCTCCGAGAAATATCCATTTATCTTGTCTTCTTCCCACGAATTTATCAGCCGATTTTTTTTTGGCTTTTTGTAAAAATCCGCGTTCTGAATAACGTAAGAAAAGCTTTTCTAGAGGAACACTGAAATTTAATCTAGCAGACTCATTTCGTCGATTACGCCCTAGGCTATCCTTTCCCCACTTAATATTCAGACCATATTTTTTCCAAATCTTATACCCCAAAAAATAAACACCCTTCTCATGATGACGGACACCTGTTTTGTCCGTATTTAATGTCATGCCTAAATACACATCTGCAAACCCACTTATATAAATTAGAATTTCAACAGCTTCTTTTTTCGGACCAATAAAGCCTAAAAGAAAATCATCTGCATACCTCACATAAGTAAGTCTTCTCCAGTTTTCATCTTCCGCTCGATGTCTAACTCCTTTTAAAGCAGCGTCCTGCGAACGAATTTCCGCCAAAGATTTATTAATTTTTGTCCCAGACACACATTTGCCAACCTTTGATTTAATCAAATGCCAAACGTCTTCCCAGGGAGTATTTAGGTAGCGTCTACGAACTTTCCACTCTTCAGAGTCCCTTTCATGTCGAGCACGAAAGACACTTTTACATAAAGAAACTACAAAAGAATCTAGTTCATGAAGCAAAATATTGCAAAAAAGTGGACTTAGTATTGAACCTTGTGGTGTCCCCATTTTCTGTTCAAGTTTACTATCTACTAATGAAGAACCAAAATTTACATACCCAACCTTCAATAACAAAAAGATAATTTGAGAGATCTGATAACTAAAAAATTTTTTATTTATTAAACCTAATAAAATAGGATGACTAATTTTATCAAAACAATTTACAAAATCAGCTTCTATAAACCACCTGGTACCCGTCCAATTATAATAAATTTGACTTAGACAAGAATGACAGCTCTTGTTCTTTCGAAAACCATGAGAACATTTCAAAAACTCCTTCTCAAAGACTGGTTCTAAAAAAATTAGAATAGCTTTTTGAACAATTTTGTCTAAAGCAGACGAAATACCTAGGGGTCTCATTTTCCCATTAGATTTTGGGATAAAAATTCTACGTACTGGCGATGGTTTATAAGTTTTAGAAGCCAGTTTCTCAGATAAAGAAAGTATAGCAGGCAATGTAACATTTTCTATAGGAACGTCATCAAGACCGCCAGACTTACCTCTCTTTAGTTGGGTATAACAATATAATAAGAAACAAGGATTACAAAAAAGACTAAACAGATTATATTTGTAATAATTTGTATGGCTACGGTTTTTTAGAGCAAGTTCCAGGGAAATAAACATGGAGTATATATTATCATACGTAAATTCCTTCTGAACCTTTTTAGACGCTCTATGAATTTTATTACTAAAAACATTAAAAAGTGAATCCGTTTCCTTTTTAATATACGTCTGATGCACTTCGCAAATTGTTGGTCCATCTAAGAATCTTTGTTCAATGACAGCAAGACGTTTATCTTTATGACTTTCATCCACTACTGTTACGTCGCTTCTACAGTTAGAAGAAAAGCTTCTGTAACTGACTGCATATAATAATTTACTCTTTCCTTTAAGATGAGAAGTTCGGCAGATATGATTAAAATCATTTCGCGTTACCCAAGGCCCTGTGTGGATGAATCATTTTAATCGTATCTACCGAACTTCTCATTTTAAAGGAAAGAGTAAATTATTATATGCAGTTAGTTACAGAAGCTTTTCTTCTAGCTGTAGAAGCGACGTAACAGTAGTGGATGAAGGTCGTAAAGTTAAAAGTCTTGCTGTCATTGAACAGAGACTCTTAGATGGACCGACAATTTGCAAAGTGCGTCAGACGTATATTAAAAAGGAAACGGATTCACTTTTTAATGTTTTTAAT
>JABDKL010000148.1 GCA_013002225.1 Winogradskyella sp. | reverse complement strand
GAGGAAGACATTATGAACTTAGTGGCACATTCACATTACAAGCGTGTGCCTAATTACAGAGACTTAACACCTCAAGATGAATGGGATTTATTATTAAAAGGCTTAAATAGAGTTACTGACACCTGTATTCCTGAAGAAGAAGCCTTTAGACGATTACAAAAACATATTTTCAAAATCTGGAAAGATGCTGAAGAAGAAGGCGAACGATTTTTCCCTCATGAATTCATGTATAAATTATTACTCTCTGGTGTACTAGAAGAATATTACGAAATCGATATTAAAGATTCTTGGATGTATGCTGCAGCCGAAAAAAACCTACCTATGGTAGTTCCAGGGTGGGAAGATTCAACCATGGGAAACATCTTTGCATCTTATGTAGTAAAAGGCGAACTGAAAGCATCTACCATGAAATCTGGTATTGAGTACATGACATTCTTAGCAGATTGGTATACAGACAACTCCGCAAAAGGCATTGGTTTCTTTCAAATAGGTGGTGGTATTGCTGGTGACTTCCCTATATGTGTAGTGCCAATGTTATACCAGGATATGGAGCGCCCGGAAACACCATTCTGGAGTTATTTCTGCCAGATAAGCGATAGCACTACCAGTTATGGTTCCTACTCTGGTGCTGTACCAAACGAAAAAATAACTTGGGGAAAATTAGATATTAATACACCTAAGTTCATTATAGAGAGTGATGCCACGATTGTGGCGCCACTAATTTTTGCTTATCTCCTGGATATGTAATGAAAGATCAGAGAATTGAAAATATAGAACTAAAGTATCTAACGGTTGATGATTTTGAAGAATTAAAATCCGCAACCTTAGAGTCTTATGGTGGTGTGTTAGATTCCTACTGGAAAAAACATCATATAGAACAACTCACCTCTATGTTTCCGCAAGGACAGGTGGTTATTAAAATTGATGGGCATATAGCAGGTTGTGCTTTATCTATAATTGTAGATTACGATACTATCGAGGACCAGCATACCTATGCAGATATTATTGAAGGCGACCAGTTTAAAAATCACGATGCTAATGGCGATGTATTGTATGGGATCGATGTGTTTATAAAACCAGAATATAGAGGCTTACGTTTAGGGCGCAGATTATACGATTACCGAAAAGAAATTTGCGAAACCCTGAATTTAAAAGGCATTGTTTTTGGAGGCAGAATGCCAAATTACCATAAACATTCAACCCTCACACCAAAGGAATATATAGAAAAGGTAAAGCGTAAGGAGATTCACGATCCGGTGTTAAATTTTCAGATTTCAAACGACTTTCATCCGGTTAGAGTGCTAAAAGGCTATTTGGAAGGCGATACGGCGTCTAATGAATATGCGGTTTTAATGGAATGGGATAATATCTATTATACCAAAAAGAAGAAAAAAGCAAGTAGCGTAAAGTCTATAGTGAGATTAGGACTTATACAATGGCAAATGCGTACCTACAACAGTTTAGAAGAACTCATGCAACAGGTCGAATATTTTGTAGATAGCGTGGCTGCCTACCGATCCGATTTTGCAGTATTTCCGGAGTTTTTTAATGCACCATTAATGGCAAAGTACAACCACATGTACGAGCCAGATGCCATTAGAGAACTGGCGAAATACACTGAGACGATCGTCGATAAAATGCAGAAGCTTTCCATATCATACAACATCAATATAATAACTGGTAGTATGCCAGAACTTATTGATAATAAGTTGTTTAATGTTGGGTATCTATGCCGAAGAGATGGAAGTTTAGAACGCTACGAAAAGATACATGTTACGCCAGACGAAGCTAAAGTTTGGGGCATGCAACGCGGTCATAAATTGCAAACATTTGAAACTGATGCTGGTAAAATTGGGATACTAATTTGTTATGATTCTGAGTTTCCGGAGTTGTCGCGCTTATTGGCAGATGAAGGTATGGATATACTGTTTGTACCCTTTTTAACCGATACACAAAATGGGTATAGCCGAGTGCGGCTATGTGCGCAAGCCCGAGCTATAGAAAATGAGTGCTACGTCGCAATTGCAGGGAGCGTTGGTAACCTGCCAAATGTTAATAATATGGACATACAATATGCACAATCTGCTGTGTTTACACCCTGCGACTTCTCGTTTCCAAGTAGTGGTATTAAAGCCGAAACCACACCAAATACAGAAATGATTTTGGTAGCAGATGTAGACCTTAGCCTGTTAAGAGAGTTACATGCTTTTGGAGCTGTAAAAAACTTAAAAGACAGAAGAAAAGATGTCTATGATGTTATTCGCGTAAAAGAATAAATATTATCTTTAAAAAAAATTGCAAAGAAAAAATTAGATTAGATTAATGAAACCTAGAGACGCACATCTTAAACGAGTTATAGTTGATTTTAAAAAGTTAACACCAGAAATATTGGCCATGTTAGTGGAAAAATATCCCGATGGTTATGACGATGATCAGATCATTTCATTCCGTAATGCAAAAAACGAAATGATCGAGGCCGTAGAAGTCACTACCGAAGACACTAAATATTTAGTCAAAGTAAGTACTAAACTGGCGGTTACTATGGAAAATTATGACGAGGACGATTACGAAGATTTCGAAGATGACGATCCAGATGCAGTACAGGATCCGGAATTAGAACCTGGCGCAGAGGATGAAGATTTTGATTAATGCCATCGCATTTTCAGAATAATATTTCGTAAATTACTATATAAAACGGTATCACTTAAAATGGTTGTATTATGGAAGCATCATTTCACATGTCGTTGCCCTGTTATAGTATAACAGAAACCCAAAAATTTTATGTAGAGCATATCGGAGCCAAAGTCGGAAGAACTGCCAAGACATGGATAGACATAAACCTCTTTGGTCACCAACTCACCTTTATTAAAGCCGAAAAATTTAACTTTCACAGTCCTAATTATGTGTTTGAAGGCAAGATCTTACCCTCTTTTCATTTTGGTGTGATCGTCGATGTTAAAGCCTGGGGAGAAATCTATGCTAAACTCAGTAAGCTTAATTTAGATGTAGTAACTCAAGCGACGTTTTTAAAAGACAAAGCAGGAGAGCATCTTTCTTTTTTTATTACCGACCCTAACGATTATATGTTAGAATTTAAAAGCTTCAAAGAAGCAAAGGATATTTTTAAATCTTAATTATTTTTTAAAATGAAAAAAGCATCAATTTGGTATTCGGGTGTACTTGTACTTGCATTTTTAGTGTTCACTTCAGCCTCTAAACTGCAAGACAAACAAGTAATGATTGCAACTTACGATGGTCATGAAGATTATGGCTATAACTTTATTAGTATCGATGAGGACGATGAGGCGTTTACAATAACCTTTCAGGAAATAAATGAAGACCTTTTAAAAACCTTCGATCTAAAATCTGATAAGCTTATAGGTGCTAAATTTAAGCTGACTTACACCTCTAAAATTATCGTAGAAACTGACGAAGATGGTTATGAAGATGAAACTGAAGTCAATACCTTAATAGGTCTGTCGAAGCTGTAAGGAAATTGATCTTAAAATTAAAAAGCCAACCTATGTGTTGGCTTTTTTTATACGCCTATTTTTAAAAACCAGTTCCCATAAAAACACACCAAATACAATAGCGTATTCTAACCCAATTATTAAGAGATTTTCTGCATTAGCCGTATTGCTATACGCTAAATAACTTAATATAAGTGCCAGTGACCAAATGATAGGGTATTTGTAATCTGTAAACACGCATAATATCACTAAGGTCGCAACATACCAGGGATGTACTGTAGTACTCAAAAACAGATAAAATGAAAATACCAATAGGAGCGCTGTTATAAATTTAGTCATCGTATTGTGCGGTCTGAAGAATGAAAACCATAAAATAATGAGTACCGTTATAATGGGTAAAATTTTAGTGATAATCGCAATTTCATTAAAACCAGTTATCGCATAACCAATGGCTCTGGCGAGATAGTAAATACTGGCATTGAACTCAAAATTTCCAAACCATAGACCTACTGTATTAGCATAGTTGTCAATAAATGCCATCGAGAAAAAGGGAATAAAAAGCAGTAGGGTTATAACACCGACAATACCATAAAATTGCATTAGTCGTTTTATGCCTGCTACTACTGAGATCCCTTGTCTTGAGGTATTGTTATGGTCGCGGAACGAAGTCGAAGTAAACCAGCCATAAAACAAAGGTAAGAACATCAATGGGATTAACTTCACTGAGATAGAACAAGCAAAGAGAACGGCTGCCCATTTCCACCTACCTGAATGCAGTACATATAAGGACCAGATCAAAAAGAAGATCATGACGCCTTCAAAATGAAGGTTACCAGTGAGCTCAATAATTATAAATGGATTTAAAATGAACCAAAAAATTCTATTTGAAGGTAGTTTTAAACGTTCCAAAAGTTTTTTTCCGAAATAAAGTGTCCCAATATCTGCGGCAATAATTATAATTCGCATAATAACTACAGAACCCAAAACACTTTTGCCCGAAAATAATGCTGCAATGGCAAAACAAAGTTGATTCAATGGCGGATAATTTGTGTAATGCGAAGCACTCAATGCACCCATACCCTTGTGTAATTCTTGGGCCTGTGCAATTGGAAAATTACCTTTAAGTATAAACGAATCTGGTGTAAAAAGATAAGGGTTAAAGCCTTCTAAGATCATTCGACCATCCCAAATAAAACGGTAGAAGTCTTGGGATAAATTGGGTGTTGCAAATAAAAATAGTAGTCGAAAGCCAATGGCAACACCTGCTAAAACTTTGAAACTATCGAGACCCTTTGGTAAATTATAAAATTTACAATGTTGTATTAAGAAAAAGGTAGAACTAAAAAGAGCAATATATACTACCAATAATTTTGATGTGTCTGTTCTCACCAGATCATAACCAAAAATCAGATAACATATAACGCTCAAAAATAGTAACGCTAAAAAGAATTTGTGATGCTTAATTAAGTTAGCAATTGCAAACATATACCCAAAGATAGAATTTATTATAGCGGTGTGATTGTAGTTTCAATAAAAGATTAATAACTTTAATTGAACGAAAAAGGAAATCATGAGCCACGCCATTTATTTTAATTTTATAATTAATAGCGATAAGTCGAGTCTTTATGATGCGGTTACAAAACCAGAACATTTAGTGAAGTGGTGGCCTTTAAAGTGTACAGGGACGCCAAAGGAGGGAGAAATTTATAATTTTAACTTCACCGACAAATACGATTGGCTGGCTAAAGTGGTTAGTTGTGAAAAAGACGATCACATTCATTTTAAAATGACCAGATCCGATCCAGATTGGGATCCTACAACCTTCGGTTTTAAGTTAAAGGAAAAAGAGAACGGCACCTGCCTTAATTTCTTTCACAAAGACTGGCCCGAATGTAACAACCATTTTAAACATTCGTCCTTTTGCTGGGCAATGTTGCTAAAGGGTTTAAAAGCGTATTTGGAAACCGGAAAAGTTATTCCTTTTGAAGATAGGGCTTAAACTTTAGAGCTAAGTGATTTAAAGAATACATAACCAAAACCGATAAATAACATCAGGTGAAAAGGGAATAATCCAAAATCGCCACCTTGGTCACCAACAATAAAAGCACTATACATACCAAAGGCAAAATACAGCATCAGTATACCCTCTAAAATAACATGAGGTGATAGGTTTTTGCGCAGGTACTTGTTATTTTTCCAGTTGTCTTTATACTTGCTGAGGTTAAATTTTGGCGTCCGCACAAACTCACTGCGTTTGCCAGCATGGCCTTCTAATACAGCTATAGAATTGTGTAACGAAAATCCCATTGCTATAGAGAAAAATGTAAAGAACATCCCAATATAACTAAAGAATTTTTTAAAGCCACTACCATAGATATTGCGATACATAAACCAATAACACACAAAGAAAATAACGGTACTCATTATAAAGAAACTCATAATATAAAAGTAGTCTCTTAAATGGGCGTATTCATTTTTTATGTATAACATAGGGATACTCAAAACAGCAACAATAAAAATGCTTAAAAACATTGTGCTGTTTAGAAGGTGTAATAAACCATGCACTTTTGTTTTAGTACTGATATTATCTGATGTTATAACACGCTTTAACATTTTTCTAAAGTTCTCAGCACCACCTTTATTCCAACGGAATTGTTGTGAACGCGCAGCACTAATTACGATTGGTAATTCTGCAGGAGTTTCAACATTTTCAAGATATTTAAATTCCCAGTTCTTTAATTGTGCCCGGTAACTTAGGTCCAGATCTTCTGTAAGCGTATCGCCTTCCCAGTTGCCTGCATCTATGATGCATTCCTTCCTCCAAACACCAGCAGTTCCATTAAAATTAATGAAATGGCCTTTACTGTTTCTTCCAACCTGCTCTAATGTAAAATGAGCATCTAGAGCGAAAGCTTGTATTTTAGTAAGTAAGGAGTAGTTTCTGTTAATATGGCCCCAACGTGTTTGCACAACCCCAATTTTTTCGTTTTTAAAATAGGGAATGGTTCGTTTTAGCCAATTTGGATTGGGTAAAAAATCGGCATCAAAAATGGCAATGAATTCACCCTTAGCAATTTTTAACCCTTCTTTTAGCGCACCAGCCTTAAAACCGGTTCGGTCGGTTCGGGTAATATGTTTTATGTCTAAACCAGTCTTAGCAAGTTCCTCGACATGTGCTTTGGTGGTAGCGACCGTTTCGTCGGTAGAGTCGTCAAGAACTTGTATTTCTAGCTTAGCTTTGGGATATTCAATTAATGCAATATTATCGAGCAGACGCTCCATAACGTACATTTCATTAAATACAGGCAATTGAATGGTAACAAACGGTACTTCATCTGCATTTGTGAGATCAAAAGTCTCACAAGCCTCACGTTTCTTTTTAGACGATAAGTAATTGTAAAGTAAATTTAATTGTGCAAGTGCGTATAAAAAAATGAGCACTATAGCTATGGTATAAATTACAATTATGGTGTATTGAAGGTAAATCACTTAAAACTATATTTAAAAATCCAACCTAGGATTTTTACGCCTGCAAAGATAGCACCTTTTATCGTACCGGAAACTTTTGAGACACCTATTCTATTTCTATAATTAACAGGTATTTCTGTATAACTATACTTTTTCTTTAATGCTTTAAGTTGCATTTCTACCGTCCAGCCATAGGTCTTGTCTACCATATTTAAGGCAAGCAACTTGTCGTATTTTATGGCTCTAAACGGCCCTAGATCCGTGAATTTTGAATTGAAAAACAGCCACATAAGTCTGGTAGCAAGCCAGTTGCCAAAAATTTGAGGGCTGGTCATAGATCCTTTTTCTCTTAAATCTTTAACCCTCGCACCAATGACCAGGTCAATATTATTTTCGACAATGGGTTGTATGAGTTTTGTCAAGTCTTCCGGATAATCACTATAGTCGCCATCTAAAAACACAATGATATCTGGTTTTTGGCTTGGGTTATTATTCGCTGTCGAAGCAATATAGGCCATGCCTTTTAGACAGGCGTAACCATAACCTTTTTGTGCTTCTACTAAAACAGTAGCTCCTGCCTTTTTAGCGTTATGTTCTGTGTTGTCTGTAGACGTATTACTTACTACAATAACTTCATCTACAATAGCAGGAATGTCCCTTATAACGTGAGCAATTGATTCTGCTTCATTATAGGCAGGAATAATAACTTTAATAATTGGCATTAACTGTAATTAAGTTTGCAAAAGTAAGCTCTTATTTCTGATTTACTAAATCCATTAGATCTACATCATTACCAAGAAGGATCTCGTTAGAGTCGATACGACCCTTTAATGAGTCGTTTTCTAGTTTGAGTACTCCTCTCGGACAGACGGCAGAGCAGATGCCACAACCTACACAACTAGAACGCACAATGTTTTCACCTTTCTGTGCGTAAGCTCTAACATCAATACCCATTTCACAATAGGTAGAACAATTACCACATGAAATACATTGGCCACCATTAGTTGTTATTCTAAATCTTGAAAATAATCGTTGCTGAAACCCTAGAATTGCTGCCATTGGGCAACCAAAACGACACCAAACTCTATTTCCAAAAATAGGGTAGAAGCCTGTGCCAATAACTCCAGAAAAAATAGATCCAATTAGAAATCCATAAGATTGTCTCAGCGTTTCAGTTTTAAATAAAAATAATTGTGTGCCGTTAAAATAGTGCATAGCAAATAATACCATGATAATAACGAAGTAGCCGATGGCACCATACTTGGCATCCTTCGCTAATTGCGCCCTTTTAAACACCATGACGAGCACAAATACAAGGGTTAATATAGCTGCAACACTTATCAAGAAGGTTTGTTTGGTTAACCAATATTTAGTTTGGTCATCACCTAAATAAGAATGTACAACTGCAGTGGTCATTAATACAACAAAGACCACAACACTATGGACTACCCAACGCTCGATCTTCCAGGCAAACTGACGCTTATCACTAAGGTGTCTAAATGGATCACCAGAGGTTTCTGCCAATCCGCCACATCCACAAACCCAGGAGCAATACCAGCGTTTTCCATATTTATAGGTAAGAATTGGCGTAATGACGAAGATGGATACAATTCCAAAAATTAATAATGCCAATCCTATATCTCCGGCGTCGATGAACGAATTAACTCTGTACTGTTCAAAATTATAATAATTAAGTGGCCAGATATTCTTAAGATCATAATACGGGAGACTAAACGAATCTGAATTTAATCGTGCCATAAATTCAGGTATTAAAAACGCAAAGGCCAGTTGAAAAAACATAACAGAATAGGTTCTTAAGCGTTCATAGCGATTATGTCTGTATTTTAATAAAAACTTGTACCCAAATGCTAAAATGGCAATCGTATACAATACGCCATAGACAAACCACTGGCTTGCTTTAGAGCCACTTATAATGTTGCTTAAAGGATCGAAGAGTGCCACAAGTCCTGTGTTTTCTGCTCCATTTTGACCTAGGCCTAACCAGGTTGCTTTAAAATAAAGGATAATGTAAAAGGCCGTTAAGGCAATTCCGGTGAGCCACGCCCATATGCCACGCGAAGAAACAGACTTAAACATGACACCATCATTTTTTATACCAGCATGTTTGCCCAGATACAGGTCGTTAGCAAAAAGTATAACACCAGCACTAATCATCACTAAAGACAAGGTTAAAACTACAGGTTTATAAGGAAAATGAACATTAAAGGCTGCCAGGATTAAGATGATTAGACCTAGTAGACCAATAGCAGTAGAGATTTTCTGTTTTATAGACAGATCAAACGCTTCTGGTTTAGTGAGGGACATGCTTGGTTTTGGTGTATTCATCTCTAGGCGGTTTGCAAGGTGTTAGAATAAGCAGCTTTAATTTGGTCGTCGTATTGGCTGTAAAATTCAGGATCAAAATTGGCATTTTTAAGGTGGGAAATCACATAATCTAATGTGCGATGCTCTGTGAGCCATTTATCAAATACGTCATGTTTCATGCGTATACCAAATGTATTTATGCCTAAAAATGCATTGTTGTCCTTTCTGTAAGCAATGGTTATGCATTTATCATCGTCTTTGTGTTTCCAATGAAAATGCTGTTCATAATCGGGTTGCCCTTTTTCGTTAAATACCCAACCATAGGTCTGGTATTCAATATCCATAAATTTTGCAGAATTAAACCAGTGCCCAGGATTGTACGGCATTTTATTACCACAAAGTGTCTGAGCTAATGTTTCTCCCATCATACGACCCGTGTACCATACAGCTTCAATAGGTCTGCGATTGCCAACCGTTTCTTGCTGTTCTGCACAATCACCAATAGCATAGACATCCTTAATATTGGTTTCTAAAAAGCGATTCACTTTTACGCCCTTGCCAGTTTCGATTTCGGAATCTTTTAAGAAATCAATATTCGGTGTTACACCTGCTGTAAGTCCGACGAGATCACATGCTAATTCTTCGCCTGTTTCTTCAATAATAACAGCGCTGACATGACCGTTGGTATCCGATTTTATTTCTTTCAAATTAGAAGACAGTCGTAAATCAATGCCGTGGCTTTTAATGTGTCTATTGATCATTTCACTCTCACCTTCAGGTAAAACACTATTCCAGAAACTAGATTCGCGAACCAAAAAGGTCACCGGGATATTTCTTGAATTTAACATTTCTACTAATTCAATACCAATTAATCCGCCGCCTACAACAACAGCACGTTTGCACACCTCGTTATTTGGTGCGTTTTGTTCAAGCCTATCAAGATCTTGCTTACTATATAAGCCTTGTACGCCATCTAAATCTTGTCCAGGCCAGCCAAATTTGTTGGGTTTACTTCCTGTCGCAATTACCAATTTATCGTAAGTGATGGTATTTCCCTCGGAAAAATGTAAGGTTTTAGAAGCTGTATTAACTGACGTTACATAAGCTTGTTTCAGTTCAATTCGGTTTTTTTTCCAAAACCAGTCTTCGTAAGGTTTGGTATGTTCAAAAGTCATATGTCCCATGTAGACATACATTAAAGCCGTCCGTGAAAAGAAATATTCAGTTTCGGCAGAAATAATGGTTATTTTTTTATTAGAAAGTTTGCGAATATGCCTGGCAAGCGTAACTCCAGAAATGCCATTACCAATAATAACAACGTGCTCCATATTAAAAGTCCGAAAGTTCGGGAAACTGTTTAGTTAGTTAAACCATAAGTCGAAGGTTATGTTAAATCCTTAATCGGCTGAACGATTTTTTTTAAATTTAGGAATAATTTTAATCAATGCGACATTTTTTACACGTCCTTATTACTTTCCTATTGGTAAGCTGTGCTGCAAAACCATTAAAGCCTGTTAAGATAAATGGTGTGAGTTTTGTAGCTGCAAGAGATTCTATTACCAGAAATCATGTTGAACCGGTTGTAAACGTAAATGCAAATTTTGCAGCTATTATGCCGTTTGGATTTATGAAAGCCCTAAATGCCCCCGAAATAATACACAACACCGATAGGCAATGGTTCGGTGAAACGAGAGCTGGAGCAAAGCAGTACATTGAACTGCTGAGACAACGAAATATTAAAATTATGGTGAAGCCTCAAATATGGGTTCGACGCGGCGAATTTACCGGATTAATCGCTATGGACGATGAGGCTGAGTGGAAGCAATTCGAATCCTCCTATTCTAGCTTTATATTAGAGTATGCAGAGTTAGCAGAGCGCATAAATGCAGAGCTATTTTGTATCGGTACAGAGCTTGAAAATTTTGTGAAGTACAGGCCAGACTACTGGAACACATTAATTAAAAAGATTAAATCTATCTACAACGGCAGGTTAACTTATGCTGCTAACTGGGATGAATATAAGCGAACCCCGTTCTGGACGCAATTGGATTATATAGGTATTGATGCTTATTTTCCTGTTAGCGACGCAAAGACACCTAGCTTAGAAGAATGCCTGGCGGGTTGGAAATCGCATAAGGCTGTGATCGAAAAGGTTTCTATTAGACACGATAAACCCATTTTATTTACAGAATATGGTTATAGAAGTGTTGATTATTCGGGTAGAGAACCTTGGGTGTCGGATCATACCATTAAAGATGTAAACCTGCAGGCTCAGGTAAATACGACAAAAGCGCTGTTTAAAACCTTTTGGGATGAAGATTGGTTTGCAGGTGGGTTTATATGGAAGTGGTTTCATGAACATGACAGGGTAGGAGGTAAAAATAATGCGATGTTTACGCCACAGAATAAACCTGTAGAAGACGTAATTAAGGCACACTATGGAAACTATAAATAGAGCATTAAATGAGTAGAACACTTGCAATTGGCGATATCCACGGCGGATTAAGAGCGCTTGTTCAGCTTTTGGAAAGCGCTGAAGTAACTCCAGAAGATAGGATAATTTTTGTTGGAGACTATGTGGATGGTTGGAGCGAATCGGCGCAAGTGATCCAATTTTTAATTGAACTCTCACAAACAAATGAATGTATTTTTATAAAAGGCAATCATGATGTATGGTGTGAAGATTGGTTGCGCACCAACGATGGTGACCCAACCTGGTTAATGCATGGCGGAGAAGGGACGGTTGAGAGTTATGTTAATTTTGATGATGATCAAAAGAAAGCGCACCTTCGGTTTTTTGAAAATATGCCTTTATACCATTTAGATGACAAAAATAGATTATTTGTTCATGCTGGTTTTACCTCAATGCATGGCGTGGAGCGCGAATATAATTTTAGAAGCTTTTATTTTGATCGTACCCTTTGGGAAATGGCATTAACTATGGATAAGCGTATAAAAAAAGACTCCGATATATTTCCGAACCGTTTAAAGCATTATTCTGAAATTTACATAGGCCATACACCAACTATTAATTTTCATAAGCGCGAGCCGATGCATGCTGTAAATGTATGGAATATAGATACAGGTGCTGCCTTTACTGGCAAACTATCTGCAATTGATATCGAGTCTAAAGACATATTTCAGAGCGATGCGCTGCCTAAATTATATCCCAATGAAAAGGGTAGAAATAAATAAAAATTAGCAAAGGTGCTTTTTGTAATACGCCAGCATTTCATCGGCTGAAGCGCCACACCATTTTTTTATATAGATGATGCAAAAGTGATACTGAACCTTCCAGACACCATGCTTTTTGTACATACGTGCAGAGGTTTTTAGCTTTCTATTGATCACTACAAACTCATTTCTCGCATAAAGTTCATTGATTAAAATATTGTCTTCGTATATGATGTAATTTTCATCGTAACCACCAATTTCATCAAACAATTCTCGTGTTATAAACTGGCTTTGATCACCGCCACGGCAAGCACGCCATGAAAATTGAGTTAACCAGCTAACGATGCGCAACCACCAATGATTATTGTCAAATTGCATTCTAAAACAACCTGCTTTGTTTCCTTTCTCGACTTCGTTTAGTATTAATTTATCATATCGGTTAGGAGGAAAAGAATCGGCATGAAGAAAGTAAAGAATATTGCCTTTGGCAATTTTTGCACCAGTATTCATTTGCTTAGCTCTACCTTTTTCAGAGTCTAACAGAACTATTCCTAAATCTAATGACTGGATAATTTCTTTCGTTTCATCAGTACTGCCACCATCAACAACTATAATTTCTGAAATTGAACTTAACGCTGCATGGTCTATCAAATGAAAAAGTAGTGCTTTTATAGTTTTAGCTTCGTTTAAAACAGGTATAATGATACTAATCATATATGATACTTACGGAAGATCTAAAGTAATAGTTTTAGTTGTTTAGTTCCCAATTATAATCCTTGTACTCAATTTTAGCAGATTGAGAAATAGCAATATCAGAATAAGTATTTAGAAAATCAATGACAGTTCCATTTCGTTCAAAGTCTTTGCTAAACCATTTAAAGATTTTTGACAATATAATCAGGTCTTTCGAAATTTCATTTCTCGAACGATCATTTAAAAATGTTGCTGTAGCTTTAGATAATTGCACTTCAAGATCTGTGGCTGTAAAGGCCTCATTCTGAAGTTTGGGACAAGAAACAGAAGCACAAACAATAGCAAAGTGAATACGAGGCTCATCCATTACACGTAAAATGTCGTGTTCAATCCCATTAAGGTTTATCCATTTATCACCAAATTGCCAAAGTCTTTGATGCCATAGGTCTTTAATAGCTTTGATGCTTTTTATTGGAAAATTCTTGATAATTAAATCTATGGTAAGTGCATTATACGCATTTATCCAGTAGGCAAGTATATCGTCCCTACGCCAGTCCTCATTTGGCGTATTCTGAGCTAAAGCATTAATATAAGTAGCCAATTCAGAACGATCAGTTTTAAAGCCCTTGTAATTAACATTGCCATTTTCCGAAACATGTCTTTTTAATAAAGTATTCCATTTGCTGTGATCAAATACTTCGGGTTTGTGCTCACTGACTTTTTCGACTGATTCGAATTCCGGCGGTTTTGGTGGTTCTGGTATTGTCAAGTCGATTGGGTCAATAGGTTCTGCTGTATTTGGGGTTGCGACAGTATCAGAATCGTTAGGTGCAACATTCGGCAGATTATATGCATTCACAGGACTTTCTGCTGCGTTCTGAGCACCATAACATGAACAAAACAAAACTGCTGATACTAGAACTATAATGTATTTCATGGTTATCTAATTTAGTGCTTTGGGGCTTTCCGTTTTGAAAATGCAGGATACATTTCCTGCCTTACAAAATCCTTTGGAAAAGTTTCATCACCGTGAAATCCTAACTCGATATCTCTGCCGTCATGTGGCACGTGACTGGTACCGAAAATATAATCCCAAAGACTTAACGTAAGCCCGTAGTTAACGCCATACCTAACACCTTGGGGCATTTTTTTGGCATGATGCCAAATGTGCATTTTCGGATTGTTAAAAACGTATTTAAAGATGCCGTAATCCCAGCCTAAATTTGCATGATTTAAATGCCCAATAGCAATGGCGAAGAAGTAAACAATAGCGACATCTTGCGCATCAAAACCACCTATTATGGCAATAGGAATATATAATAAGGACTTATAAACTACAGGTTCCATCCAGTGGTATCGTAAGTGGGCAGCAAAACCCATTTCCTTTACTGAGTGGTGCACTTTATGAAAATTCCATAACCAGGGCACACGATGTAAAAGTCGATGCGTGTTCCACTGAACAAAATCGGAAATCAGGAAAAAAATAAACAAACCTAACCATCTCGGTAAATCATCGACATCGAACAATTGTAATTGATGGAGCGACAAGCCAATAACGCCAAGAATATCGTTAAAAAACGCTGAGGCTGTATTAGACAAAGCAATTAATATGATAAGATTTAGTATGAAAAAATTAAAGAACATATAGAACGTATCTAACCAAAAATCCTTCCTGAATACAGATTGGTGTTTTCGCCAAGGAAATAGTATTTCTAGTGCCCAGACCAATAGAGAAATCGCAATTAAGCCATAGAAGTAATTGTCCCAGTGATTGAGGTCTATGAGTTCATATTTAAGATAATTCCAGTATCCGGAATATGAATTTTTTATAATTTCTAAGTACTTCTCCATCTCTAGTTCCCGTGATAACGGGAGTCTCTTTTAGTATATTTACATTCTATAACATCGAGCAAAGTCTAGTCGGTTATATGAGGTCTCTATTGCGCTCGACCAGATAGGATAATTATATTTAAAGTTGTTCAATCAATCCCGTAAACAACTTGATCATTTCAGGTTCCGCTTTCCCAGCCATAGCGATAATTTCTGCAATATCAACTGGTTTCAGATTATCTGGGTCGCATTCATCGGTTAAAACTGACACTGCTGCAGCTTTTAATCCTAAATGATTGGCGACAATAATTTCTGGTACAGTACTCATGCCAACGGCATCAGCTCCAATTATTTTTAGCATTCTATACTCTGCGCGTGTTTCTAACTGAGGTCCAACCACGCTGGCATAAACGCCTTTATGTAATTTTATATTTTCGGAATTAGCAATCGATTCTATTTTCGCATTAATTTCAGCACTATAAGGTTCGCTCATATCAGTAAACCGTTCTCCCAAATCCGATACGCCTTTGAATGCTAAGGGTGAACCACCTTGCAAATTGATATGGTCGTCGATAAGCATCAATTCGCCCTTTTTAAAATTGAGATTAATGGCACCAGACGCATTAGATACTAAAAGGGTTTTAATACCTAGTTTTTCCATGATGCGAACAGGAAATGTCACGTCTTGCAAAGTATAGCCTTCATACACATGAAAACGGCCCTGCATTACAACTACTTTTTTTCCGCCTAAATTTCCATAGATTAGTTTGCCTTTATGAAATTCTACAGTTGCTGTAGGGAAATTTGGTATATGATTATAGCTCGCTTCTGCTATGATGTCTATATGGCCTATAAGCTTACCTAATCCTGTGCCCAGAATAATGCCAACTTCTGGCTTGTCAAAACCTTTACTTTGTAAATATTCTGTACTTTCTGTGATAAATTTAATCATGATAAATTGTAAAATGGTTTCAGTTCCTGGTAATGGTTCATATCTTCAAAGGTATCGATATCATTTAAAATTTTTAGCAAATGAACGCTGCTGTTTTCTAAATCTTTAAGCGTTTCTTCTCTAACCGTATCAGTTCCCCATTGCTTGTTTTTAAATATCGAGTCGTGTAGGGTATTTAAGCCCAGAAGATAATAGCCGCCATCTTTTGCAGGTCCAATAACAACCTCGTTTTTGTCTAATTGATCGTAGGCGTCATCGATTATATGCTCATTTAGATCTAACAAGTCGCTGCCTATAATAATTACTTTTTTATAGCCTGATTGAAACAATTCTGAAAAAGCATTATACATGCGTTCTCCTAAATCATCACCTTGCTGAAGCTTTTTGTAAAATGTATCTGTTTCCCAAATATCATCGTGATTTATGGCTTCTGAATAAAACACAAAGCGATCGGCACTGACGTTTGCCGAAACTGATGCGGTGTGCTTAAGTAAATAGTTGTAAATTTTTAAGGCAGATTCGTCTCCAAGTGTTTTAGCTAATCGGGTTTTACATTTACCCAATTCTGGATTTCTTGTAAAGACAATTAATGCTCTTTTACTCATTCTTTTTTTTGTCTTTGCCATATACTTTTTCTCCCGTTTTCAGCCATTTGCTCCACGACTTTGAGAATGCATGTACTTTGTCGGTTTCTTTATCGGCAGAATCAAATACAGGTAAGCCTTTATTTTTCCATTCAAAAATGCCACCATAAAGATTAAACACATTGGTATAACCTGCCTTCTTTAGTTTTTCACCAATATCTTCTGAACGAATGCCTATGGAGCAATAAACGACTATGGGTTTAGAGAACTCACGAACCTTAGATTGCACAGTTTTTATATCAAACTGGTCATATCCTACATGAATGGCATTTGGTATTCTGCTTACTTCAAATTCATCTAACTCTCGTGCATCCAAAATAACAGCATCTGTTTTTGGCATTGCTAGTTCTTGTACCGACATATAAGGTACAGTTTCGGCATTGAAGGTTTTAAGCAAATCATGAAGCGAATTTTGCGCTTCTACCGTGATAGAAAGTAATGGAATTATAAAAAATAAGAATTGCCTCATGTTACAAATTTATAAAAGGCACCTGACATCTAGATGCCTCTTAATGTAGTGCAATATCTAAATATATTAACAGCAACCACCACCATCGTAATGGTAGGTAGATTCACTGATAAAAATATCATCTCGATTTAAACTCGCCAATGCTCCAGCAGTTTTGTCGCAAATAGCTAAAGGTTGATTTTTTAATAAAATGTGACCATTTTTGTCATCTACATAATCGTCATCTCCAAAATAAATTGCAGCTTTACCAGTAAAAATGCAAGGCCCATCTTCTGGCATCGGGTCTTTTATGGCAGCGACTTCAATTGACTCTATATAAATTAATTCGTCGGTATTATAGTGTTTTGGGTCTAAGATTCTGTAAGGTTTACGTGCTCTGATTTCAATAGTTCCGAAACCAGCATCAGTTAACGCTTTTACATATTCGACAATCGGTAAACTCCCACTTAAGCAAAGTGCTCTTAAGCGTTCGTCGTTGCGAAGCTCATCATTCATAGGTTGCTCGCAGGTAGGATCGCTCATCACCAATCGGCCATGTGGTTTAAGTACACGATGCATTTCTTTTATGGCCTTTTTTAGATCATCTGCTTTAAAAATGTTGAACAGGCAATTTTGCGCTGCTACATCAATGCTATTGTCTTCAACAGGAAGGTGTAAGGCATCTCCTTTTTTAAGCTCAACGAAATCAGACTTAAACCATTCATTTTGCTCTTCTGCAATTTTAAAATTTTTGCGAGAGGCTTCTAACATTTCATCGACTACGTCAACACCAATTACACCACCTTTTTGACGGTTAAAATAGGAGAACTGTAATAATTCCATGCCTCCACCAACACCAACGTATAACATTTTTGGGTTATTAGTTAAATCACGGGCATGCACTGTAGAGCCACAACCGTAATTCATTTCTTGCATAATTTTAGGAATTTTAAGACCAGGCAATTCCCAAATAGGATTCGTAGTGCAACATAATCCTACGTCTGGGGTTAATGCTGCTTCTTTATATACATCGTGTGTGGTTTCTAAATAACTCATTCGTTTTTTGTTTCTTTTGTAAAAATTTTAAATCCTATATTTTGTCGTTTCTGGTTTTATGCTACACTTCCTTGGCAACTGCTACCTGCTCCAGCGGTACAGCCATAGCAGTGTTGGGAAATTACTATGTTTCTGCCTTCTAATAATTCTTCATTAAATTCTGAAATATGTTTGGCTTTACTATTTACAGGTAATTCTAGCATTTGGTTAAAATCACAATCGTATAAATAACCATCCCAACTCACCGAAAGTGTATTGGTACACATTACATTTTCTACGGCAGCAGGGTTATAGGCTTCCACAAGTTGGTACATGTAATCTTCATAGTTCTCGGATGCAATTAAGAAATCCAGAAATCGTGCAATTGGCAAATTGGTGATTGCAAAAAGATTGTGAAACTGAATCCCAAAATCTTCCATCAGTGCTTTTTTGAAATCTTTCTCCATAGCTGCCTGATCACCAGGTAAAAATGCACCAGAAGGGTTGTAAACCAAATCCAATCTTAAATCACTGTCTGGCATACCGTAACCGCGATCATTTAATTCTTGTAATGCCTTTATAGATTTATCAAAAACACCATCTCCTCTTTGTTTGTCGGTTTTTCCACGCGTCCAATGCGGCATTGAGCTCACCACATGTACATTGTGTTTTTTAAAGAAATCAGGTAAATCGTAATATTTTTTGTTGGCACGGATAATGGTTAGATTAGATCGTACAATAAAATCTTTAATTCCAACCTTTGCTGCTTCTTCTACAAACCATCTAAAATCCGGATTCATCTCTGGTGCGCCACCAGTTAAATCTAAGGTATGCGCTCCAGAATTTTTAATTACCTCAAGACATTGACGCATCGTGTCTCGTGTCATTATTTCTTTACGGTCTGGTCCGGCATCTACATGGCAATGATCACAAACCTGATTGCACATATAACCCACATTGATTTGCAGAATTTCTAGTTTTCTTGCCTGAAGTGGGAATTGACTTGTTTCAGAAATTTTAGTCTTAAAGGTTGGCAACTCACCATTTTGAAATATTCCATTCGAAAGAATCTCGAGTTGTTTATTGCTTTTAGCTAAGTCGCTACCAAGCTTTTTAAGGGATTTTGTAGCCATTAATTAGGTTGTATTATCTATGCTTACGTAAAAAAATAGAGATAGGTTTTAAGGTTAACCGTCTAATTTATTTACTTTATTCATCATTTGTACGCCATGCACCAAAGTAGCACCACTTTTAATAGCAGCACCTACGTGTATGGCTTCCATCATTTCTTCTTTTGTAACACCGCGCTGTAAACCGTCTTTGGTGTATGCATCTATACAATAGGGACATTGCTCGGTATGGGCAACTGCTAAAGCTATCAGTGATTTTTCTCTAGCAGTTAGGGCACCTTCTTCAAACACCTTACCGTAATAATCAAAAAATTTAGTTCCTAATTCTTCGTTCCATTCCGTTATTTTTCCAAACTTTCTTAGGTCTGCAGCGTCGTAATAGTTTTTTGACATGGTATTTAAAATTCAAAATTGTTTTGTCGAAGATAGAGCTTAATGATTACAGAAAAAAATTAGAAGTTTAGATATTCTTTTTAGCAACATTGGGATTGCTAGATTCGGGAAAGTATTAAACTAATTTTATTCTATTAAAAACCTTATTTTTAATATCTGTTTGCAGCACTACATGGAAAACTGGATAGAACTTTTATCAGACTTCAAAGCGAAGCAACAACCCGTAGCACTTGTTACCGTAACAAAATGTTATGGTTCCACGCCTTGCGCTCTCGGTTCACGTATGATCATTACAGAAGACAAAAAGCATTTTGGGACAATTGGAGGTGGTAAATTAGAATTTCTAGCAATTGAACAAGCACAAAAAGCGTTGGAGGAGAACAGAATAATTGAATCTGGATATACACTAGGGCCTGAATTTGAACAATGCTGTGGCGGAAAAGTTGAATATATTATTGAACCTATGAATCAATCACCTGAGTTATTTTTATTTGGAGGTGGACACATCGGCCAAGAAATCGCCAATCTACTAATTGGTACACCTTTTAAGGTGAACCTTATAGATTCCAGAACGGACTGGTTTGCTGATAAACAGCTCGACCCGAGTATTAACCCTTGTGAAGTGAGCGAAATTGATTTTAAAACCTTCCGTGATGTGGTGAGGTGGGGAAAGAACTGTTATGTTATTGCCCTAACGCATAATCATGCAATTGATTTTGATATCATTGCCATGGCTCTGGAGAACGAAACTAAATACCTTGGTCTAATAGGCAGTAAAACCAAAAAGGTGCGATTTAATAAAATGCTTATTAATGAAATGAACATTAAAGAGGGCATGAAAAACGTAGTATGTCCAATAGGTTTGCCTCTTGGTGGCGATACACCCAAAGAAATTGCAATAAGTGTGGTGGCGCAACTGCTTCAAATTCATTATCAAACCGAGGCTAAAACATCAAAATAAAGCTAATCGGTTTTTAAAATCTTAATATTCAGTTTTGTCTTCTTTTTTACGCCACTCGTTAAATGGCTCTAAGGCTATGTCTCTTGCAAGTTGCTCAAAGGGTATGCTTCTTTTATCGTAAGGTAAAGGGATTTCCTGGTAAATAAATTCATCATCAAAACCAATATTGGCGGCATCGACCTGATTACTTCCGTAATAGACTCTATCTGGTCTTGCCCAGTAAATGGCACCCAGACACATCGGGCAAGGTTCGCATGAAGTATAGATCACGCAACCCTCTAATTGAAAAGAGCCAAGGTTTTTGCAGGCATCTCTAATTGCAGTAACTTCGGCATGGGCGGTCGGATCATTGGTGGAGGTAACTTTGTTGTTTCCGCGACCTACAATTTTATTATCTTTTACTATAACACATCCAAATGGACCGCCTTCATTGTTATTCATTCCTTTTAAAGCTGCATTTACAGCTTCCTTCATAAAGTCTTCTTTTTTGTGATTGCACATACGGTTTTTGATTTTGTAGTTTTTGCTTGAACCTCATTTATAAACAGGCTGCAAAGTTAAATATTAAAATAAAGTTATAGATCATCTTGCAAACAACATTTTTAAGTTGTCGTTTTACAATCATAATAACAGCTGCAACTATCTTCTAAAATCTTGACTTATTTGCTAGCAGTAAATGAATAAAAAAGTCTGAGAAAATAGGAGTATTTAGGGGTTGAAAAGTTTTAGATTTGGAAGGATACCGAGATGATTGAGAGCTTTAATTTAATGCCAATTAGTAGCAAAAAAAGTTTAACTATAAATTTATAAATTTGCCATCTGCGAGACGTCTTTAAAATGATGCTAATAATCAACAAGCATCAATTACAAATATCAAAGTTTTAAAGATGGACTTCTTCAAATTGAATAACTAAAAAATGAAAACGATTTACCATTATTTATATAGTTTGTTACTCCTTGTGTTTTTAGCAGGTTGTAGTGGCCATTCGAAGCCTATAAAGATTTCACCCGAATTATTTCATGCCTCTGTCGACAAGGTAATGGAAATTCAAATTCACGATATTTTTTCACCTCCTGTGGCGAGTAGAGTCTTTGTTTATCCAAATATAGCGGCCTATGAAATATTGGCTCAGGAAACTACTGAAATGGAATCATTGGCTGGTAAGGTTAATGCATTAACTAGTATTCCGAAGGTAGATAAATCAAAGACAATAAATCTCGAATTATCTGCGATTATTGCACACATGGAACTCAGCAAGCATTTAATTTTTTCTGAAATGCAGATGGAAGTTCTACAGGATAGTTTGTATAACACATGGGAAGCATCTAATGAAGAGGAATTTAATCATGCCAGAACGTATGCGCTTAGTGTGGTCGATCACATTAAAAAGTGGATGAGTGCCGATAATTATAAGGAGACCAGAACAATGCCAAAATTTACGGTAAATACTAATGACCCATCCCGTTGGCAACCTACTCCGCCATCTTACATGGACGGCATCGAACCGCATTGGAATAAAATAAGACCATTTGTATTAGATTCTGCGTCTCAATTTATGCCTAAGAAGCACCCTGAATTTTCTTTAGAAAAAGGCACTCAGTTTTATGATGAATTGATGGAAGTATATAATGTGAGTAAGGAAATTACGGAAAAGGGTGATGAATCTGAAGAAATAGCCATAGCGCAATTTTGGGATTGTAACCCTTTTGTTTCTGTAACCCGAGGGCACTTCATGTTTGCCACTAAAAAGATATCACCTGGTGCGCATTGGATTGGAATTACTAAAATTGCGGCTCGAAAAACAAATGCCAATGTCGCAGAAACCGTGAATGCATACACTAAGACCTCCATTGCAATTGCCGATGCTTTTATAAGCTGTTGGGATGAAAAATATAGAAGTAATTTAATACGTCCGGAAACTTTAATTAACCAACACCTGGATCCAGACTGGCAACCGATATTGCAAACACCACCTTTCCCAGAATACACAAGTGGTCACTCAGTCGCATCTGGTGCGGCATCAACAGTTCTTACTGCTATTTTTGGTGATAATTTTCAATTCGATGATGATACAGAAGTTCAATTTGGACTTCCTGTACGTTCATTTAACTCTTTTGATTTAGCGGCAGAGGAAGCTGCAATTAGTAGATTGTATGGTGGCATTCACTACATGGCAGCGATAGACGAAGGGCTGAAGCAAGGCAGAAGCGTTGGTAAAAATGTGACGGACCGTATAAATGTAAGATTTGAATAAATTAAGCTAGTTAAACGCTAGGACAGGTTCAAATCAACGTGTTAAAAAGGATATCCGATTGCAAAATTTAGAACAGGTTCGTCTACTCTAAAATCGAATCTTTGGCCTTGTGGTAATGAAGGGTCATGAAATGGCGCTGCTAAATCAAACCGTATTACAAATCCTTGCACATCGATTCTAAGTCCAATACCAGCTCCCATTCCTAATTCATTTATAAAATTAGAGGTAAATTTATCTTCACCGTTAAATGCAGGATTTGCTTTTGAGTTCCAGATATTTCCAGCATCTGCAAAAATAGCGCCTTTAAAATATGAGAACATAGGGAAGCGATACTCTGCATTGGCTTCAAATCTAATATTGCCGGTTTGATCAAAGAAAGTGCCATCACTATTTGGGTCTGAATCTTCATCGTATGTGCCTGGCCCCAGAGATCTAATTCTAAAAGCTCTTACACTGTATGGTCCACCTGAAAAATATTGTTTAATAAATGGTAAAACGTCAGAGTTCCCATAAGCCAAACCATAACCAGCAAAGAGCCGTGTTGCAAGAGTTTGCTCTTTTTTATTTCCAAAATTGAAATGAAATCTTAGATCGATATCTGCTTTGGCATACTGAGCGTATTCAAGACCTAAAAACGTATTAGGTGCACCAGCCGTTTCTTCCTTATCAAAAAGTGAAATAGAATTACCCGCCACATCTAGAGTCGTATTTAAGAAAAACTGGAATGGACTACCAGTATCTACCATACCGTTGTAAGTAAACGACATGGTTAAACCAGATATAAATTGCTGGTCAAAACTTCTTCGTAAAAATGGGTTATCATCTAAAATATCTTCAAATTCTTCTGTAGTATTAGACAACCTTGTGTAATTAACAGAAATAGGATTCACATCATAATTAATATATCGATTGGCATTCCAGGAGTAACCAAAAGTAGCAGTTCCGGAAAGTAATTCGTACAATTTACTACGGCTTAAATAATTGACACCCAGGCCTGTCTTCGTTTTAGGTACAGAGTATTCAAAAAAATTATTATTAATCTTAAACGGTGAAATAACGCGTGGAAAAATAAGTTCTCCATTTAATCCTAACTCCAAACTGCTTAATCCAGCATTTTCACCACTAGCAATTTGCGTCTCGTAACCTACATTTGCCGTAAGATTGAAGGTTTCTCCACCCTTAAATAGATTGCGGTTGCTAAAGGTTAAAGCTAAATTTGGTCCGGCAAAATTATTAGATTTTGTCACGGCTTGCAATTCTGCTCTAACCGCTCTTTTTGTGAGTGGCGATAAGTAAATATTGGTCACCAAAAATCCCATACTATCAGTTAAGATGGAATCAATTTCTTTATATTGAATATTAACAAATTTGTAGGCGCCAATTGAAGATAATCGTCTGGCCGTATTTTTGGAAACCTGTGGATTATATAATTGTCCTTCTTCTAAGGTTATAAAAGGATCTAAATATTTTGGTTTAAAAAATAATGGATTTTGTAAATAATCTTTATTATGAAATCGTCTTGGTTCTAAAGCTATACTATCCTTAAGGTCGTGGTCTGGAAAAATATTGATTTGCTTAATTTTATAAGGAACTGTAGAGCGTTTTGGTACTTCTTTTTTTAAGGTTAAAAAGAGATCGAAACGTTTATTAGCATATTGATTTGTGTCGGCTTCAAAAATTAAGAAATCTGAATTAAAATTGTAATAGCCTTTAGTTTTTAAACGTGCATCGATGCGTTGGCGCTCTAGCTTCAAATTGCTGAGGTCAAAACGCATGCTTTTAGTTAATTTTGTTTCTGATACTGCATTTTGAATGGGATCTTTTATTGGTAGTGGCAGTGAATCGGTTTTATATTTTTCCATTCGGTATGGGGAAGCTATGTTTACCTTGTAGGTAACTGATGCTTCCAGCTCTTTTTCTTCGAAATTTGAGGACGCGCTGCTGTAGAAAAATCCATTATTCTCTAATTTGTTGAGCAATACATCTTCAACTTCGTAAGTTTCGACATCCGATTGGTAAACGGGTTTTTCACCTATCTGTTTAAAAAGCCAGCGATTTATAAAGCCAGGGTTTTCTTTCTGAGTTTTATAGAAAAAATAAACTCCTGGATACATGCCTAAAAATTTTGAGTTTGGCTCTGGTCTTAAAACGGTTTCAAGTTCTGCTTTAAGATTCTGTTCTTGCTCAATGATACTGTCGTTTACTATTTTAATGGTTGCACCTGTGTAAAGGCGTTCATTATCAGGAATGTATTTGGCGATACTGCAAGAATAAACACTCGTAATTACGATAAGAAATGAAAGTAAATATAATTTTAATGGTTTCAACTTTTAGTTCTTTTTTTGTTCTATACTTTTATCTACCCTTTTTTCCTTGGCTTCTAATTTCGCTTTTGCCGCTTCAATTTCTGCATCTTGTTTTTCGGTTTGCGAATGGAATATAGCATCCCATAATTCTTCAAATTTATTAAACTCCTGAGTAAAAATTAATGCTATACCACTAACTACGGTTTGTCCTTCAATTACATTTTCAAATTCATTACGTCTAAATCCTTTGAGGCGATATCTGCCATCTTCAGTCAGCATATATTCTAAACTTACGTTACCAATTAGAGGTGTTGCTTCTCCTGTAGAACTACTTCCCTGAATATCTACTTCACTACCAACTCGAACGGTAAGCCTATCGTTAAATAGTTTTTTCTGTGCTGCAATATCTAATTGGGTACGGTCTTGTGGGGTTTCGCCTTGATAGTCTGTATAGCTGTCTAATCCAAAATCTAACTCGACACCAGATTTACCAAATAATTTACTTGAAAATGTATTGAGCTGGTCTGCAACAGCATCGTTTAAATTGTCTCTTGCAATCGAAGCAAAACCACCTGTGCTACCATCACTGCCAGGATCTGGGTAAAATCGATTTAGAACTAAAAGCGAAAAGACTTGACGGTTGAGCTCGCTTTCTTGTGAGTTCACTTGCTGCACTCTACCATAGATCTGACCTCCAATGGAGCCTTGTTCTTCTTCAGGCATATCTAATTGAAAAGAAATTTGAGGTTGTAATAATTCGCCATCTATATTGAGATATACATAAAACGGCAGTACCTGGCGGTATTTATTTTTTACCGAAGGATCTGCTCCGGATGTTTGCGGTGCCATTAATGAAGATGCAGAAGTTTCGAGCTTGTATATAGCCCGAACATCTAATTTGGCGTCAAAAGGGTCTCCAGACCAGGTTACGCTGCTACCTGGTGCCAGCTCAAATCTTCGGTTTACTAAATTATAGAGATTAAGTTCGTAATGTCCATCTGAAATCTCATAAACACCTGTTAGATTAATTCTTCCATTAGGTTTCATTGTAAAATTGAAATCACCTTCGCCCTGAACTTTAAAATTATCACCAGTGTCTTCGTCAATGATTATAGTTATAGAGGCATCTTTACCAGCCATTAATAAAGCTTTAATGTCAAAACCTTTAATGGTTGCTGTTTGCTTTTCAGTTTGGGTTAATATGGCATCAGGATTTTCGCGATTAACAAATTGAACGACACCATCACGATTTTCGACATTTACAACTGCCGAAGGCATTACATAAGTAACATCTGTATCCGAACCTAAAGTAAGCGTGGCGTTTAGTTTAGGGATTCTTAAATCTCCTGTAAGTTGTGCATCTGCATTAAAGGATGCTTTGCCATAAAAATCTTCATTGTCTTCTACGGTGGCGTCTAACATCTTAAATTCTTCCGCTTTTAATTGAAGATCAAACGTGGGATTTAAAATGGTTTCTGTACCTATGAAACCAGACATTACAAGGCTATTATTGTTGTCATCTCGAACTACAAAATTATCCATCGAGATTCCTTCATTATTTATATTTAGAGTTTCACTGACCAGTTTAAACGGTGTGTTAAGTTTTGATATATTGAATTGAGCATCATTAAAGTTTAATTCACCACTGTACTTTGGGTTTATGGTACTCCCAGTGACGGTAAAGTTCCCTGTAAAATTGCCTTGACCATTTTTTATTTCGCCCAGAGATAAAGTGTTGAGAGCCTCCATTTTGAATTGATTGATTCTTAACTCTAAATCAAGTTCGGCATCATTTGTACGAGCTATATAATCGCCGACCAGGTCTAAATCTATTGCGCCACCTTTTAACCCAATATTAAAGGCGTAATTATTGGCGCTAAGAGCATTACCGTTTACACTTAACACACCTAAATCAGTATTTAAAATTTCAAAATTAGAAATGCTTAGATCTGCCAGTAAACCTGTTTCACCGAAAGGGTTTTCTAAAATAAAATCGCCGTTTAGATTTCCTTCTGTAATTTTAGATTCAGGATTTAGATAATTAAAAACCTCGTTGATCTCAAAATTTTGGAAATCTAAAGCCACGTGATCTTTTTGTACGGACTGAAGTTTATTCGTAACCTCAATAGATTGGTTGTTCTTAGATATTTTAAATTTGTTAAACGCTAGCTTGGTTTCCGTCAATATCATTTGATTGTCTTCTGGAATGGTCCATTTACCATTGTTTAAAACCAAGCTATCCGGATTAACACTTAGAACAAGTCTATCACGATTACCAGATATTTTTGTATTTACATTCATTAAGCGTTCACCATTGTGATATCCTAAGAAGTTTAAAGATAACTCGTTATTGGTTTGATTCCCTGTGATAATGGTTTCTGGAATATCTAAGGGGCCAGCTATTATATTTTTAAAACCTAAAATAAAGTTGAAATTTTCTTTATCTGTTTCCATGGAAAAGGTCAAACTATCTAATTCATTACCGCTATAATTAATATGTGGTGCCGTAATATTTGCTGTTAGTTTCCTTGCCTTTTCATTAAAATTGACGGCTAGATCTATAGTGTCTAAGTCTTTGACGTTAACAAGAAAAACGTCATTTAATAATGGGGATTGACTTATTTTACCTTTGAGTTTTAAATTTACGGGATTGGTAATTGAGTCTGGTAATTTTTCGTCTCTGTAAAAATAACTAAAGACGTGTCTTCTTAAGGCTTTGGTAAAAGTTTGTGGATCTGCGTTAGATTGCAACAAAATATCAACCATTTTGTTACTCACAGATATAGAGGAAGTGTCTTGTTTAACATCTGCCAAAGCTTCAAAAGCGCCAAGTAAATAGGTGTTATTATCATAAACCACAACGCCGTCCTCTACTATGGCTGCAGCATTATAATTGTTGGTATTGCCTTTAAAATCCGCATAGATGGTCATACCTGTTTTAATATTACGCTGCATAACACCCAAAGCTTGTAGATCTGCACCAATTATATCAAGTTCGGCCGTAACTTCGGGAGCAATAGTATCTAGAACGACCAAGGCATCTAGTTTTAGATTTAGGTTGTCATCTTTGTAATTGGAAACAATTTTCCCAGTCCCATCTTCAATATTACCATTTAACTTTAGGTTCCTTATTGAATAATTATTCAACTCAAAATCTTCTACTGTAGCATCTACCGTGGCATTCAGGTTGTTAAGGTCTGTGCCACTACCTTTAGCATCTAAGGTTAGATTTATAGTGCCTAATTGTGAATTTTTAAGTAGCTCATGTATTCTGTAGTCTTCAATAGTCAAGTTAGTGTCAAAAGCTATGGTATTGGTGTTTTTGAAGCTACCATTTATAGTTATTAGACCTTGAGAGGTCATTAGCGTCGTGTTTGTATCCAAATGTTGTAATGACCCGTTTATGCTACCGGTTAGCCTAATACTTTTGGGTAGGTTTATGCTTAATGAATCTTGAGGCGTGAATTGCATGATATCCTCGCGATCAGTTTCTACTAAAACATTCGGAATATTGAACGCAAGAATTTCTTCATTTGTAAGATTGTCGATTTTTCCACTTGCCGTAATTTGAGTGGTTTTGCCCCAGTTTATATTTAAATTTGGAAAGGTTATTGAAGCCAAGGAGCCAGAGGCATTAATATTTCCTGAAATCTGCTTTTGACTTATAGTTCGCAAATAGTTATTTTCTCTAAGCTTAGGCTGGAATTTAAAAAGGTCTTTTAGGGATACACTTAAATTAGGTAAATTGAGATCTACCTTGGTGTTTTCTGGTTGTTCTAGTAATGATGCTAATGAATTGTAATTTAAATTTACATAGCCTGACCCTGAGTTATCATTTAGTTGAAAGTTTAAATCTTTGAGTGTCATTCGTTTATCTGAAGCGGTAAAATTGACATTTAACTGCTTAAGATTTAACCCGGAAATTTCATTGAAATTAAATTGGTCAATATTAATATTAGCTTTCTGACCCTCTAAAAAAATGTTTTTCCCTTTTAGATCTAATTGTGTTAAAGCTATAGCATTAGGGTTAAAAATACCCTGTTGTGATATGGCACTGCCTGCTTTAAAAGTCAAGCTATTATTTTCAAAACTTATAGCGGCTATGTTGATTTTAATCTTTGGCCATATAAGTTGAAATTGGTCCGTATTGGTTTCGTTTTTTACGCCTTTTTCGATCTGTGTAATGCTATTAGTATTTGTTTCGGTATGTATGGCAACTTTAGAGTTGGTTAATACCAAAGCATTAATATTAATGATATTATCAGCCAGGTTAAATTCAGGAATTTCAGCATATAATTCATCGATGTCTAGATCTGATATGATTTGGTCTGGACGTGATTCATAATAGACAGAAACGTCATTAAGTTTAATGGTCTCGGTAGCTAATTTTGGCAATGGTAGGTCTGATGCTGTAGTGTCAATAGGAATTTCATTCTGAATATATTTAATATTAGCATTAGATAATTCAAAATTTGAAGCTTCAAAAACCATTTGATTAATATCAGTAGATTCCATATCGGCTTTTAATTTTCCAATTTTAAATCGGCTTTCAATCCCGGTCACAGCATCGTCAAAACGGACATCGAAATTTTGCAGATGTAATGAACCAAATATTAAGTCTAAAGGTGCGGCAATGCTATCTGTAGTAGTGTGAGGATTTGTGCGTGTAAAAGTATTTATTAAAAACTGAAAATTATAACCAGAGCTACTATCTTTTCTTGTAATATTGGCTTTAAGGCCTTCCCAATCTACATCGTCTATCCCAATGGCCGAACCAGAGATGGCTGCCCAAAGCGGCATATTAGCTTCCAAAGACTTCGAGTAGACTAGTGTGTCTCCTTGTTGATCTTCGAGATAAAGTCCGTTGAGCTTAATGTCGCCATCGAAGGTGATAAAAAGTTTGTCGATCTCAACTGTTGTATTGGTTTTGCTTTCGACGTAATTAGTTACTTTATTTACAATAAGATCTTGTCCCCAGGGACTTCTAATGAAGAGCACAATTAGACTTAAAAACAAAAGGATAAACACAAATGTTTTTAACAAGCGTCGTAGCCAAGGTTGTGGCTTCTTTTTAGTGGGTCTTGATTCTATGGTATTAGTAGTTGTCAAGTTTCAAATATATAGGCTCTAATGTATCATATTTACTACGATTAAAATGTATTTTAACGTTATCGATATTTGGTGATCTGTTTTTAGTACCTGAATTCTGTGTAACATCACGATTGCTCATGAAATTTTATCCTTTCGAAAGTAGATTCTCGGATCATTTGTAAATGAATTAAAAACAAAACCACTAGAGTTAATATATATCTTCATTTCCTATTAGTTTGCAAATCAGTAGTATAAAAATATAAGATATGAGTAAAGAAAAAAAACATGCAGACTTTCAAGATCGTTACACAAAATCATCAAATTTCACTAAGAAAACTAAAAATATGGACCTAAAACCTGACGGAAAAGGCAATTTAGTAAGAAAAAAGGATTTAAATAGTTTATCAGATTCCGAAAAAGAGAATATTGCTAGTGCTATGGATAAAATGCGACATAACATTGAAATGATTCCAGGCGATCACAGAGATCAAGAGGAATAAGAAGGAATAAACATATTTAAACACAAACCCGATTTAAGTAAATCGGGTTTGTGTTTAAATTAAGTTGGTTTTATGCACATTTGTAATGAAGAAAATAACAAGGTTTGCTAACTCCCTTCAAAGATGCGTAATTTCTTTAATCATTATCTTTTTCTGATTTCCCCTTGTCAATAGCGTCTGGTTTCCAGCCATCCTCTTGCGAATCGTCTAATGGACTGTGAACACTTTTACTACCTCGGGCTTTTTTAGTGCTAGAGTCTGGTATTTCGCGATTACCGTCTTTATTGTCATTTGGTTTTGAATTGCTCATAATAAAAATGTTTAATTAAACGTCTATCTATAGATTTAAAATAAGGATAATTATAAACCAAATAAAATTTTTAAAAGAAATTTAAGAAATTAAGGAACCCAGATTGAGTGAATCTTAATCATGGCAAAATATGCATTGTAAAAAAGGTGTTTGTTTTGCCACTTAATAGCTGAAAAACATATATCTTAAAAAACCAAAGTGCGTAACTATGAAAAGCTACTTTATTGTTTTATTGATTATTGGATTAACTACATTGTTTGCTAGTTTTCTTCCCATTTTACTTAAAAAATTTAAAATTAGCTTTACTATTCCTCTACTATTTCTTGGTGCGATTCTTTATTATCTAAAAGCACCTATACCCTGGCCAGATCCTACATGGGAAATTAATTTAACCTTGCGTTTTTCAGAAATGGTTGTAATAATCAGTTTAATGGTTGCTGGTCTTAAAATTGGTCTTAATTATTCCTGGAAAGAATGGAAAAATCCATTACAACTCCTAACCATAACCATGCCTCTATTTATGGTTATAGTATTTGTTATTTCGTATTATGTTTTTGATTTTTCGGGTGCTATGGCATTGCTCTTAGCAGCAGTATTAGCACCTACAGACCCGGCATTAGCTTCAGAAATTCAGCTAAATAAAAAGCAAACCGAAAGCAGCAAAAATTTAGGGGCACAATATAACCTTACAGCAGAAGCAGGCTTAAATGATGGCTTAGCATTCCCTTTTGTATTTCTTGCGATATTATGGTCAAAGAATGAACGACTAGATGCTGAAGTATGGACAGAATGGTTGTCTTATTATGTACTTTATAAAGTTGCTTTTGGTGTTTTGATTGGCGTTATAATTGGCTACTTATATAGCTATGTTACAACTAAACTTTCTGACTGGAAAGAGCGTAAAATACATCAGGCCTTTGTGGCGTTATCATTGACTTTAATAGCTTATGGGCTGGCTGAGGTAATTAATTCCTATGGATTCTTAAGCGTTTTCTTTGCTGGATTGTTCGCTCATTATCATCAGCACCAAGAAGGGAAAAAAAATCAAAGCGATCCTAGTCTCAGTTTTATAACTAATGTCGAAAAATTTTTGATTGTGTTTTGGATGTTGTTCTTTGGAGGCTCCATAATGGCAGGCATATTGAGTTTTGCAACTTTAGAAATTGTTCTATTTTGCCTTTGCCTTGTATTTATTGTAAGACCCGTCACTGGCTACATTTCTCAGTTTAATTCTAAACTTAGTAAAAAGAAAAAAATGGTTATCTCATTTTTTGGAATTAGAGGCATAGGCTCGGTATTCTATTTAACTTATGCCATTAAACATGGAGCGTTTGAGAATACGGACCAATTATTTTCTATTGTTGCCTTAGTTATTCTAATATCGATTCTACTTCATGGTTTTACCGCTAAAAGATCGATAGCTAAAATTGAGAACAATGAAGTTTAAGGCGAATTGACATCCATTTACTATTCCGAAATTAATTTTTAGTATTTTTTCTGCTTGTTATATATATATTTATTTAAAAAGCCAAAAATAATGTTTATGCCTACGATAAGAATGGTTGCAGAAACCAATTCAAAATGCATTTTTAGGCCTGCCAAACAACCCAAGCCAGCACTGCACCAGATAGAGGCAGCAGTAGCTAATCCTTTAATTCTTTTTTTGTTTTTTACAATGACTCCTGCACCTAAAAAACCAACACCTACAATCACCTGACTTATAATTCTTGTGATATCGACGTTGTCCATACCCATAAACTTGTAGGAAATGTTAATATATATTGCGGCTCCTACAGCAACTAATGCATTAGTTTTTAGTCCGGCATTCTTTTTCTTTAGTTGACGCTCCAGACCAATACTAACACCTGCTATCATTGCAATTACAATAGAAATAATGAAATCTAAATTATTTACGTCGTTCATGATTTAAAAAAATCTTTAAATTAATTCTAAGTTATAAAAATAATAAATTTCAACGGTCAAGGCTTGTTTTAAAATATAGAGAAACTATAAGATTGTTCTATAGGTATGAGTAATGTAATTTATAACTAAAGCCTACTAAATGTGAGTATTAAACTGGTATTGCTACGGCAGTTGAATTAAAAATTTATAGGACATAAGTAGTGCTTGTAGATGAGGTTTAAAAGTTAAATAGCACTCAAAGTTCTTTTTATCGATTTGGTAATGCAATTCTTAAACTATTTGGTTTTATCTGTGCTGTGAATTTTTCAAAATCACCAATATACTCGCCATCTACCTGTAGTGCAATAGGTGTTTTGCTTTTTACAGTAACTGATCTGCTTTTAAATATTTCGACACTGGTCGGAGAGAATGAATAATCTTTAAGGAAAGATTTAGCTATGGCCTTAAGGCTTAGTTTTTTAAATAGAATTATTTCAAACGAACCATCCATAATACTGCCTTCCGGGTTAATTACAGCACCAGTGCCATATTTCTTTGCATTGGCAAATGCCAGTAGGACACCTTTTTTTTCGGTCTCAATCTCTTCAGAAGAAATGCTAAAATGATATGGATATTTTGATTTAAACAATGTCGGAATGGTTTGTTTAAGATAGCCTGTCATTCCTCTAGATTGAGATGTTTCGTAATTATAGATCAACTCGGCATTGATACCAATATCAGCAATATGCAAACAAACGTTGTTATTAATTAACAAGGTGTCAATTGAGGTGACGGTGTTGTTTATTGCGATCTCTAATTGGCTGTTTATATCTTGTGGAAGCTCTAGCGATGCTGCTAATCCATTAGCAGAACCACAGGCAAGTATTCCTATTGCAATATTATACTTTACAGCAATGGTGGCGACTAAATTAATTGTTCCATCGCCACCAGCAACAATTGCGCGATCAAAATTATTGTTTGCGATTAGTTGCTCAATCTCCTGTTTATCATTTTTCCCCGTTGTATAATAGAACGATGTATTCAATCCTAAGGATTTTGATCTGTTTTTTACGATCTCAGAAACGGTTACTGCATCGCTAGACCCTGCCTTGGGATTAATAATGACGAGGATATTTTTTTTCACTTTAATTTGATATATTTAGAATTATAAATTTATAAATTTTCTAATAAGAAGGTACTGTGAAAATAGATATTACTATCTATAGAGGCTATATGAATGATAAAGAATTAACTGTTTCTGGTCATGTTTTTAAGTCATGGGCTCCTAGTCAATATAGCATTAAAAAAGGTAAAATTAAACATGCTTGGTCAATACTTAAAATGTTTACAATTAAGCCCATTTCAAATAGAGAGGTGACTCTTGAGTTTAATGACTTTTCTGTGTCTACAAAGACTATGAAAGATGGCTATTTTAATTTTAGTGTTCCTTATAATAAAAGCTTAGAACCAGGTTGGCATAAGTGCATGGTTAAGTGTGCGAATGAAGAATTTGATATTATCACAAATAGTGAAATATTAAAACCTTACAAAGGGAGATATGGTATAATATCTGATATAGATGATACATTTTTAATATCACATAGCTCGAACATATTTAAGAAGCTTTATGTAATGCTTACTCAAAATATTGACAACCGTAAAGTTTTTGATGACGTTCCAGGTCACTATCAGGCGCTCAGTAAAGCCGGGCAAACCAATCAGAAGTTTTCAAATTCCTTTTTTTATGTCTCGAGTAGCGAATGGAATTTATACGCGTTTATTGTGGCTATTGCTAATAAATACAAATTGCCTAAAGCTGTTATAAAACTCAAAAAAATAAAAACGGGATTAGGTGATTTTTTCTTTACTGGTGGAGGGAGTCACGACCATAAATTTGAAAAGATTAAGAATATCATCTCATTTTATCCAGAATTACAGTATGTGTTGTTAGGAGATGATTCGCAAAAAGACCCGTATCTATACGAGCGCATCTGTAAAGTCTTTCCTAAAAATATAAAAGCGGTATATATACGCCAGACAAAAGACAAGCCTAAAGACCAGGTTCAATCGGTTTTAGAAAATATCGCATCATTAGACCAGATTCAATATTTGTATTTTAAGGACAGTAAAGAAGCTACTCTACATTCAAAACAAATTGGAATAGTTGAGGATTGAATTTAAGTATTGTTTCTCATTTTAAATTATTTGGTAGCCAATAGGTTTAAACGAACCTCCATTACTGTCCTTTGCAGAACAGGCGGTCATAGCGACGATAAGATCCATTTGCGCTTCGAAAATTATATGATCGTTGGGCTGGGAAGTCGGTGTTAAGACTTTTAAATTTCCGTTACTATCAAATTGAACGTTCATAAAAATATTAAACGCGGAAGGTATATCGTCTGGTGCGATACCATAAGGTTCTAGATTCTTGTGCAGATTTTCAAAACAACTAGGGTGATAACCATCCATATTATAAAAATGTTTAAATGTTTTCATATCACATGGCGCAAGGAGAAAATCATTCCTGCCATTGGTGTCTTCTATTATTTTAACCATTTTTTGGCTTCTGTTGCTGTACAGGGCATTGCCCTTGGTAAGTAAAATGGTTTCTTCATAATCAAATGTTTTTCCGGCAGATACTTTTTCATTTACATCATTGGCATTAAAAAAAAGGATATCAGATACCTGTTTTCCTTCAATATCAATAACCTTTAATTGTTGCCCTTTTTTCAAATTAAATGAAGTGCCAGATTTTTTTGGAATAACTTGCATAATTAGTTGTCAAATTTAAACGGACATTTCCAATCTTTTTCAACTGCTCGACCACTATATTGCCTTGCTTCCGAATTGGTGCCAAAATCCTGCAACATCGGATTTATTGAGCCTTGATATGCTTTATCTCTTCTTCTTATGATGTCGCGAACCCGTTTGTACCTATTAGCATCACGTAGCATTTCAAATTGGCTATGTAGATTAAAAACAACCATAGGGACAGGCGAGGACCTTGCCCATCGTGAACTGTTTGGATGCATACCAACGATATAAAATGATGTGCCGAGCAGACTAAAACTAAATTTGTTAGAATTAGGATCTGGACTTGTAGTTTCGTCCCATGGTTTTGGGTCTATTTTATGTAATATGTTAAGTAAGTTCCACAAGGCATTTTCAAATTGTAGTTCAGTCGTAAATTTTTCTTTGTCGAAAACTGCAATAAACGTTTGGAATTTCATTGAATCTTCTTCTACATCCTGTAAATAGTCCTGTAAATGAGTGATAAGTTCCTTAGCTACGTCTTCATTCATATAGTCGTACGAATGAATTGTGAGATTATCGTCTGCCACTACACTTTGGGCCATAACACAAGGATGGTCGTCCAAGATAAACTCACGCACCATTTCCTCGGCATCTGTTGTAGTATTAATTTTTTGTGTTTCCATTTAAATTGTTATTAAAGTAGATAAGTAGCATTATTGTGTTAAGAACAAATGAAATGCCGTTAGTTATTATAATCGGCCAGTCTGATTTAAGAAAACCGTATACAGTCCAAAGGCCAACACCCAATAGAAGTATGCCAATGAAAATAGGGCTAATACTTTCTACATTTCCTGTTCTAATAGCTTTTATGATCTGAGGTATAATTGCGATAGTCGTAAACAGTCCAGCTAGTAAACCAATAATTTCGGTGATTGTCATGGCCTACTATTATTTTTGAACGCCAGTCAGAATATCCTGGGATAATCCAACATCCTTATTGTCGTGAATTACGGAAATATCACCTGTACTTTCTAGAACTACAGCAAAGACTTCAGACTTATCTTTTACATTTGCTTCTCGTAGTTTTGCATAAACGTCTTTGGCATCAACATTTGTTTTTCTAAGATTATTCATTATAAACTTTCCATTTTCCATAAGCATCATGGGCTGATTAGTGGCTAGTTTGTTAAACCAATCGAACTTCCGCTTTAAAAATGAAAATAAGCTTTGAAAAAAGATTATTCCTGCCAGCGCTGCAGCACCTTTTAATATTGACTGACTAGGATTAAGGACAATTGTTGCTAGTATTGAACCTACAGCGATAGTAGATGCAAAATCAAAACTAGACATCTTTGCAAAGGTTCTGAGCCCAGATAGGCGCGTTACAATAATTATAATTGAAAAGATGGCTACAATAGTAAAAAGGACTTTCACTAATATTTCTAACGATGGGTATATCCAGTTTTCCATAAATTTTTGTTATTGATTTAAACAAAAATAAATAGCAATCGGATTTTAAATGTTCCCATATGCCATAAATAGTGGCTCTAATAATGTTGAAAGATTAAGGGTTTTTCTTCTGGGTTTAGCCAAATAGGTCAGCTTTATAAGCTTTTAAAAACCAAAAAACCCTGAAAAACAACGTTTTACAGGGTTTAAAAGTGGTGCCTCCAGGAATCGAACCAGGGACACAAGGATTTTCAGTCCTTTGCTCTACCAACTGAGCTAAGGCACCAATTGCTTTGTTAAGCGGATGCAAATATATATTCATTTTTATTATTCACAAAAAGAAAGTTGTAAAATTTGATTTTATAAATTTGCAACATACTTAATGCTTATGAATCTCATTGTAGATGTTGGGAATACCTTTGTGAAATTTGCTGTATTTAACAGTAAAGCTTTAATTTTTAAAAATAGTTTTGTTCTAACTGAGTTTAACAAACAATTTAAATCACTTCGTAAAAAGTATCCTAAAGTAAAACAAGCTATAATTTCTTCTGTTGGTCATTTATCTGACGAACATATTGCAATAATTTCCAATTCAGTTAAAGTCCTTGAGCTCAGTTATAAAACAATGTTGCCTTTTAGTAATCTATATAAAAGCCCTGAAACGCTTGGCGTAGATCGTATGGCTTTAGTAAGCGCTTCTGTAGCCCAGTTTCCAAATAATAACGTACTCATTATAGATGCGGGCACTTGTATTACCTATGATTTTATTACCAATAAAAACGATTATTTGGGTGGTGCAATTTCACCAGGTTTACGTTTGCGTTATAAGTCGCTAAATAATTTAACAGCCAATCTTCCGTTATTAGAGTCAAAGCAACCCGAAACGATTATCGGGAACACAACAGAGTCATCAATACACTCTGGTGTAGTGAATGGTGTAATTAAAGAAATTGATGGTGTAATCGACCAATATAGAGGGATGCACCAAGATTTAACAGTTATTTTAACAGGAGGTGATGCCAAATTTTTGTCAAACCAATTAAAAAATAGCATATTTGCGAATTCAAATTTTCTATTAGAAGGTTTAAATTTCATTCTAGATTTTAATTCAAAATAATGATAAAACGATTCATTGTAATTTGTATTGCAATTATTAGTTATAGTACTTTTGCACAACAAGGTACTTCTTCACCTTACTCTTTCTATGGTATAGGTAGTCTTAAGTTCAAAGGTACAGTCGAGAATCGAAGTATGGGAGGTCTGAGTATTTTTATGGATAGTATCCATGTAAATCTTAGAAACCCTGCCTCATATGCTGGTAAAAATGTATTATCAGCGCCGTTTAGAGGAGAAAGCAGACCTGTTAAATTTACTGCTGCAGGTACTGTTTCTAGTTTATCACTTAAAAGTAATACAAGCGAAGCCCAAGGTAATAGTTCGTCTTTTGATTATTTAGCATTATCAGTGCCTATAGGCAAGTTTGGTTTTGGCTTTGGATTATTACCCTATACATCAGTGGGCTATAAGTTAGAAGATTATAATGATGATGGCGATTTAGAAAATCGTTATAGAGGTGATGGTGGTGTTAATAAAGTTTTTGCTGGATTGGGATATCAAATCTCAGAAAGTTTAAGTGCAGGTGTAGATTTTAGTTACAATTTTGGAAATATTAGAAATACTGCAATTGCCGTAGAATATACATCGGAAGGCGAATTGGTTCAATATCAAACACGAGAAAACAATCGGTCCGACTTAAGTGGACTTAATGTTAATTTTGGGTTGTCTTATAAATCAATGATTTCAGAAAATTTGGAGTTATCTGCTGGCTTTACATATGCACCAGAGAGCAAGTTGTCGTCGGAGAATGAACGTTCATATTCAACAGTGACGATCAATAGCGTAAATGAAAATGCAGTTGTTTATAATACTATTGAAGACGATTTAGAATCTCGTAACCTCAAAAACACGAAGCTGGTATTACCTGCCAGACTTTCGTTCGGCGCAGGTTTAGGAAAGCCAAAATCATGGTTTGTAGGGACAGAATATACATTTCAGAATACGTCAAATTTTTCAAATCCGATTTTTAGCAATAGTATTACTACCTTTGAAAATGCATCCCAAATTGCTGTCGGTGGATTCTATATTCCAGACTATAGCGCTTTTTCAGGCTATTTTAAACGTGTGGTTTATAGAGCAGGTTTTAATTTTGCAGATACAGGTCTTGTAATAAAAAATGAATCAATTAAGGAGTTTGGCATATCTTTTGGATTAGGTTTACCAGTTGGGAACCGAAGTTTGTTTTCTAATGCCAATTTAGGTTTTGAATTCGGACAAAGAGGAACAACTAATCAAAACCTGATAAAAGAGAATTTTGTTAACTTTAATTTAAGTTTATCTCTTAATGCAAGATGGTTTGAAGATCGAAAATATTACTAACATAATTAATAGAAAGATGAAAACGAGAATTACAATATTGTTAATGGCACTTTTTGTGAGTTTCAACATTAGTTTTGCTCAACAAGATGAAGAGTGTATGAATAACTTGTCAATCTTTGATAGTTATTACAAGAGCAAAAAGTATGATGACGCTTATGGTCCTTGGAAAATTGTACGAGAAAAATGTCCTAAATTTAATCAGGCAATATATGCTTATGGGGATAATATCCTTGAGCATAAAATTAAAAACTCAACTGGCGCTGAGCAAATAGCATTTATAGATGATTTAATGCTACTTTTTGACCAAAGCCACGAGCATTTTCCTTCTAAGTATGAACTTGGTGAAATGCTAGTAGAGAAGGCAGAATTAGCTTATAAATATAGAGATGAGCTAAAAAAGTCAGACATGGAGATTTACAACATGTTCGATAATGCATACAAAAAAGATGCTAAGAGTTTTACAGGAGCTAAAGCCCTTTATACTTACTTCTCTTTAGCTGTGGATAACTTTGATGCAGGAGCAAAAACACCAGATGATGCTCAGAAAATGTTCGATAAGTATGATGATGTAATGGAATTGGTAGAAGGTGTTGAAAAAGGTCACATCGGAAAATTAAATAAGTTAGTCGAGAAGGAAGAGGCAGGAACAAAGTTGTCTTCTAAGCAAGAGCGATTAAAAAAATATTACGAAGATAGTTTAGAAGCATTCGAAAAAGTGAAATCCAGTATGGATCAAAAGCTTGGAGATAGAGCAAATTGTGAGGTGTTAATACCGCTTTATCAAAAAGATTTTGAAGAAAACAAGAATGATGCGGTTTGGTTGCAACGTGCAATGAACAAGATGGGTGAAAAGGAATGTACCGACGATCCTATGTTCGAAAAGCTTGTAGTACAAAAAAACACCATCGAGCCAGATGCTAAAACAGCATTTTACTTAGGGGTTTTAAAGGAGAAGCAAGGTAATAATGCCGAAGCGGACAAGTACTATGACCAGTCTTTTGAATTGGAAACAGACCCATTGAAAAAATGGAAGTTAGTAATGAGAGTTGCTGAGAAGAATTACAAAAGAGGTAGCTTTGGTAAAGCGAGACAACAATATATGCAGGCGTTAAAGCTTAATCCATCAAATGGTGGTCCTTATTTAAGAATTGCAGCTATGTATGCTAAAAGCGCTAATAACTGTGGTGACTCTAACTTTAACAAAAGAGCAGTATTCTGGTTAGCAGCTAACGAAGCTGAGAAAGCAGGTAGAGTAGATGGTCGTTTAAAATCTACTGCAGCAAAAACAGCAGCTAGTTATAGAGCTAGTGCTCCAAGTAAAGCCGATATCTTTAGTCAAGGCAACTCGGGTAAAAGCATTAGTATTGGTTGTTGGATAGGACGCTCTGTAACCGTTCCAAATATTTAATGAGAATAAATTATTTACATACTATTAAAAACTTAGTCACAGTAATCGCTGTGACTTTGTTTTTTTCGTGTAAAAACAATTTTGATGATGTACAGAAGGTTGGTGTTCTTCAAAATCAACCTATCGGCGAAGCAGAAGAAATAGATCTAAAATATACAGAATACAACGATACTACTGTAGATTTATTAGCCAATCTTATTAGCCCTAAAATGCTTGATTATGCGAATAGAAGTTTTCCGTTTTCAGAATTTCCAGAGGGTATAGAACTAAAAGTATATGGCGAGAACAATAAACTCACTACCATTTTAGCCGAATATGCCGTATTCTATACAGATACAGATATTATTGATCTTCAGGGCAATGTAAGAATTGCTACGCCAGAACAAGACACCTTGTTTACAGAGCAACTTTACTATAACGAAAAGCTCGAATGGGTCTTTACAAACAAACCATTTTTGTTTAAAAGAACAGCTGGTTTAACCCATGGTGTTGGTTTTGACTCCGACAAATCGTTCAAAAAATTTCAAATGTTAGAGATGGGTGGTGATTTTGAGATAGATAATTAACTACCTTTGTGTTAAATATTATAGATTATCTCAAATGAAACTATTACAAATTTTTCAATACGCTTATATCATCTTTGCAGCATTATTTTTATGGGATGCTATTACCAATTGGTCTGTAGATAGGAGCAGAGCATATATGTCTTTATTTTTCGTTGCGCTCGCCATATTTATGTTTTTCTTCAGAAAAAGATTTAGGAAGAAATTTGAAGATAAAAACAAACAGTAATATATGACTACAGATATAGTCGTTATTATCGTAACACTTATACTATCTGCTTTTTTTTCAGGTATGGAGATTGCCTATGTCTCCTCTAATAAAATTCATATTGAACTAGAGAAAAAACAAGGCGACTTTTTAGGTAGAATATTATCCAAGTTAACAGCAAAACCGTCCAAGTATATTGCCACAATGCTAATTGGCAATAATATAGCATTGGTCATCTACGGTTTTAAAATGGGCGATGTGCTTGTTAGGTGGTTTAAAACCTTGTTGCCGGCAGATAGTACCACGCTTACTTACTTGTTGGTGGATTTACAGCTATTAAGCCAAACCTTAATTTCCACATTAATAATTCTTATAACTGCAGAGTTTCTGCCTAAAGTGTTTTTTCAAATTTATGCTAATAGTTTATTAAAAATTTTGGCATTACCCACATACATGTTTTACGGCTTGTTTTCATGGGTATCCGATGTTGTCATTTGGATATCAAATTTGGTGTTGAAATATATTTTTAAAGCACAAGATGAAGACGCCGTTCTAGCAATGACTAAGGTAGAACTCGGTAATTACATTAGCGAACAGATGGAATCTTTAGAAGATCATGAAGATTTAGATAGTGAAATACAGATATTTCAAAATGCGCTGGATTTTTCGGAAGTAAAGGCTAGGGAGGTGATGATACCTAGAACAGAAATTACAGCAGTAGAAATTTCGGACTCTATAGAAAATTTAAGACAACTTTTTATAGAAACCGGAAGAACCAAAATAATAGTTTATAATGAAAATATAGATGATATTTTGGGCTATGTGCATGCGTTTGAGCTTTTTAAAAAACCTACAGATATTAAATCAATTTTAATACCTGTAGGCTTTGTTCCGGAAACCATCTTAATAAAAGACGTACTTAATATCTTAACTAAAAAAAGAAAAAGTATGACCGTCGTTATCGATGAGTATGGCGGTACTTCGGGTTTAATGACTATAGAAGATATAATAGAGGAGCTTTTTGGCGAAATAGAGGATGAGCACGATACTGTAGAACTTATTGAGGAAAAAATAAACGACAAGACCTTTAAATTCTCTGCAAGATTAGAAGTTGATTACATCAACGAAGTTTATAAATTGAACTTACCTATTGGCGAAAACTACGAAACATTAAGTGGGCTTATAGTTAGCGAAGCTGAAGAAATTCCTCAGGAGAATAATGATATTCTTATCGATAAATATAAATTTACAATTCTCGAAGTTTCCTCTACAAAAATTAATACTGTTTTGTTGAAAATAGTAGATTCTGATTAATCGCAATTAGTACACGTAAAAACTAATAATCTCCTTTTATTATTTGTAATAAAGTACTATTTTCGCAGACTTATTTACACGAAAATTAATATATTAAAATGGCAATTTTAAATAAAATTAGACAACGCTCATTAGTGTTAATTGCAGTAATTGCTTTGGCATTATTCGCATTTGTTATCCAAGGGGTAATCGATAATCCTAATGCATTTTCAGACACACAAGGCGTTATAGCTACTGTTAATGGTGAAGATATCAATAGAAATGACTTCATGCAAAAGGTTAAGAATTATCAGGAACGCTTTGGAGGTAGTCAATCTTCAACACAAGCGATGAATGCTATTTATAACCAGGAGCTTCGTAAAATTATTTTAGATGAAGAGTACGAGAAGCTTGGACTTTCTGTCGAAAAGGATGAAATGAGAGATTTGCTTAAGAATAGCTTTTCGTCTTATCCGGAATTTCAGGACGAAAACGGAAGTTTTGATGTCAATCGCTTAAATGCTTTTATTGCAAATTTAAAAGACGTTCAGCCAGAAGCAGTGCCATTAAGTAATTTTCAAGTAAACTATGAGAGCTGGGCAAATAATGAGCAGGCAATAGCTGCTAATGCTATACAGCAAAGCTATTATAATATGATCAAGGCAGGTGTTGGCGCCACAATAGCAGAAGCTAAGGACGAGTATTTAGGAGATGCTAAAACAGTAGATCTGCGCTACGTAAGCATACCTTACACAAGCATTGCTGATAGTTTGGTTAAAGTAACTAAAAGTGAAATTAAAGATTATATTAAAAGGAATGAGGAGGAATATAAAGTTGATGCCTCAAGAGAAGTTGTATATGTAGAGTTTAAAGAGGAAGCGTCTAAGAAAGATGAAGATAAAATAAAAGCTGATTTGTTAGCTTTAAAGAACACCACTGTTGCCTATAATGATATTAGTAAGTTAAATGATACGATCGTAGGTTTTGATGCGACAACTAACTACGAAGATTTTATCAATCTAAACTCAGATATTAAATTTAATGATGCCTATTTGAGAGCTGCAGATTTACCAGCTGTTGCTAAGGATAGTTTAATGAATTTAGAAGTAGGTGCTTATTACGGACCTTATAAAGATGGTGAATATTATAAGTTATCTAAGGTAATAGAAAAGAAGCAGATGCCAGACTCGGCAAAAGTACGTCATATCTTAATACCTTATGTTGGTGGTACAAGAGCAGATGCATCTGTAACCAAAACCCAGCAGGAAGCTAAAGCGACTGCGGATAGTATTTTGGGTAAAATTAATAGTGGTACTAAATTCATGGATTTGTTAGAATTGTCGTCAGATAAAGTAAGTAATGAGCAAGATGGTGAAATAGAAATGGCTTACAATTCGTCTTTTGCACCAGAATTTAGAGAATTTGCTTTTAACAATAAAGAAGGTGATGTAGAGGTAGTGGGTACCGCATTTGGATATCATGTTATAGAGATCTTAGAACAATCTAATTACAGCAATACGATCAAGGTTGCAACTCTTGCAGATAAAATAGAACCATCAGAAGAAACACTTCAGGATGTATTTAACACAATGTCTAAGTTCGAAATTGCAGCAAGAGATGGTGATTTTAACCAAATCGCTGAAGAACGAGATTTGACAGCAAAACCTATAACGTTTAAGGAATTAGATGAAAATATTCCAGGTCTCGGTAGTCAAAGAGAAGTCGTACGATGGTCATTTAATGAGGATACTGAAGTAGGTGACTTTAAGAGTTTTCCGATCTCTGGATTTGGATTTATAGTTGCAAAAGTAGTTGAGAAAAACGAAAAAGGATTAATGAATGTAGAAGATGCTTCTATCACTGCTTTGCCAGAAATCAGAAAAGAGAAAAAAGCCAAATTGATTCGTGAAAAAATTACGGCAACTTCAGTTGATGAGATAGCAAAAAATCAAGGTGTAAGCGTTAGAACTGCGGCTGCAGTTACTATGAATAACACGACACTATCTGGTGCAGGTGTAGAACCAAAAGTAGTTGGCGCTGCATTTGGTTTAGATGAAGGTGAAACCTCTGGCCCAATTGATGGTGAAAAAGGGGTATACGTTTTAGAGGTAACCAAAGTTACAGATGCTCCTAACATTGATAACTATACCTCTATCGTAAATCGTTTAAATACGACACGTAAAAGCGTAATACAAAGTAAAATATATCAAGCTTTAGAAAAGGCTGCAGAAATTGAAGATAATAGAGCCAAAACGGTCTATTAATCCAAAGAGAAAGATTTAGAATTATTAAGAGACTTCGCAGAAATGTGAAGTCTTTTTAATTTAAGACCATTTTGTTATAGGGAATAACCGTGTTGAATCCTTTAGATATAAAATATTCGGTGGGATTAGATTCGGAAATGGCCAATACAAAATCACCTCCCCAGCCACCAAGACTCTTTAAAGATCCTTTGAAATCCTTAAAATATTTCGACTTGATCGTCTCTTGGTTTATAAGCTCACTAATAACCTTTTCATGTTTATTTATAAGCTCAGTAAAGTGAGAAAGCGTAGGGCAATTAACTAAAGTCTCTGTGATGTGGTTTATAGTTTCAATGGTAGCTTGGCTAATACTTCCAAGAGCCTTATAGGCTTTTATACTATCCCTGCTATTTTGCTTATTATTTAGATAAACAAAATAGAGTTGCTTTGAGAATGTAGGCTTAAAATTAACGGTCTCAACTTTAGCATCTTTAGTATTGCTGAGTTGGTAAATTACTGGTGTGTCATGTTGAGCGCAAGCGATATCGTAACCACTACCACCGAAAGTTTTTTCTAATAATGTATAGGCATCAACATTAGCCCAGTTCGCCATATTATTAATAAGTGTGGATGAGGTTCCTAAACCCCAGAGTCTATTAAAATCCTGACGTGTTGTTATAGTATAGCCTTGATCAGTTTTTAAAAAATTAGGGTTTAAGGCTTGTGCTGCATTTATAATTTGTACTAAGCGATCAGTAACTGAGTTGCTGCTGTTTGTTTGTTTGGTTATCTCATTTTGTGCAATAGAAAAGATGTCCTCAAACCAAATTTCGTTCAATTCATTGTAACTCTTCCAAACAATGTTATTGGTATTATTTTTTTCTACTTCTAAGCTTTGTCCATACTTTGTCGGTACGGCTAATGCCTTTGCACCATCCAGCACAACATATTCTCCTGTGAGTAATAATTTACCGTTGCTTCTGTATGTTTTCAAACTTAGCTTCTTAGATGTTTTATAGCTGCTACTACCGCACTATGCGTAACACTATTTGTTTTAAAATGGTCGACTAACTTTAATTTTTCTTCAGCTGTTGCTTCAAACTGATTCAATATATTCATTAGGTGCATTTTCATGTGGCCTTCTTGTATACCTGTAGTCGTTAGTGATTTTACTGCGGCAAAATTCTGAGCCAGACCTGCTACAGCAACAATTTGCATGAGTTCTCTTGCACTTGGATTTTCTAAAAGTTCTAAACAAAACTTTACCAATGGATGCAGATTAGTTAATCCGCCAACAGTTCCTAGGGCTAGAGGAATTTCGATCCAGAATTTAAATATATCATCTTCAATAGTACAATGTGTAAGACTGGCGTAACTATCATTTCGTGATGCATAAGCATGCACACCAGCTTCAACAGCTCTAAAGTCATTCCCTGTTGCCAATACCACAGCGTCAATACCATTCATTATACCCTTATTATGTGTAACGGCTCTGTAAGGCTCTATCTCTGCAATATTAATCGCTTGTTTAAATTTTTGTGCAAATACCTCAGGATGTTTTATGTCTTTGCTTTTTAATTCTGAAATAGGACAGGAAACTTCCGCTCTTACTAAACAGTTAGGGACATAGTTAGAGAGAATACTCATAACAATATCTATGTTGTTTTCTAAGGTGTTTTTGGCTTCACGTTCAAAGGTTTGAGCAAATTGTTCTAAGCACGAATTAATAAAATTGGCTCCCATCGCATCTAAAGTTTCGAACGTAGCATGGAGCTGGTAATAATTCTCTAAATCTTTAGTTTTATTTATTAGGGCAATAGCTCTGATCCCACCTCCACGACGTTCCATGTTTTTAGTTAAATGAGCCGCTTCCGAAATAAGTTTAGGTTTTACAACATTAAAAAAAGTTTCTAATTCTTTATAATTGCCCTCATACATAAAATGAACTTGCCCAATTTTTTCTGTAGCGATAACTTCAGTCTTAAAACCTCCGCGGTCTAGCCAAAATTTTGCGGCTTTACTAGCAGCAGCAACCACTGAGCTTTCTTCGATGGCCATAGGTATAGTGTATAGCCGATTGTTAATCAAGAAATTTGGAGCTACTCCCAGAGGCAAGTAATAATTGGTAATGGTGTTTTCGATAAATTCATCGTGTAATTTCTGTAACTTTTTATCAGTATTCCAATACTGTGTTACCAAAGATTTTGCATCCTCCTTATTGGAGAAATAGGTTGAAACAATCCAATCAATTTTTTCAGACTTAGAGAGTTTGCTAAAGCCAGAAATAGGGTTAGGCATATTATTTTGTATTAAATAACAAAGATACTTATCAATGGCATAAAATGTGTGTATAATCTATTTTTATTGCCGATTTACTGTTAAGAATAGCGATTTTTTCCATAATTTTTAGTAAACTTGGCATTGCTTAATTTAAAATTAAAATTGGAGACATTTATGGTGTTATGCTAAATTAAATTTAATGCATTTAAGACTGAATTTTTCTCGCTTCCTTCAATAAAGAATAATATATATCACATGAAATTAAGACACCTAATTGCCGTTTTAGCATTTTTAACTACCTCGCTTTGTGTTGGGCAGAATAATCAAATCTCGCTGGAAGATATTTGGAGCGGTGAGTTTAGAACGGAAGGTATGCAAGCGCTACATTCTATGAATAATGGCAAGCAGTATTCGGTTTTAAATTTTGACAGACAATCCGGAGATACTACTATAGATATTTACGACTATCAGACCTTAGAAAAGGTAAAAACCCTAGTGTCTTCCTCAGATATTAGTGAGGTTCAAAGATTTGTTGATTATACGTTTAGTGAGGATGAAACTAAGATACTTTTAACGACTAAATCTTTGCCCGTATTTAGAAGATCTACTTTGGGAGAATTTTTCGTGTATGATATTCAATCCGAGCAAGTCACAAAAGTGTCGGACGATTTCATTCAGGAGCCTACTTTATCACCAGATGCAACAAAAATTGCATTTGGATTTAAAAATAATCTTTACGTGAAAAATCTGACCACAGGTCAGGTAGACCAAATCACTTTTGACGGTGAAAAGAATAAAATCATAAATGGCATAACAGATTGGGTTTACGAAGAGGAATTTAGTTTTGTGAGAGCTTTTGACTGGAATGCTGAGAGTAATAAAATTGCATTTATTCGTTTTGACGAATCTGAAGTTCCGGAATTTTCAATGGATGTCTTTGGATCTGAATTGTATCAAACTCAACAAGTTTTCAAATATCCTAAGGCAGGAGAGGCAAACTCTAAGGTTTCATTACATATGTACAACCTAGAGTCTGAAGAATTAACTGAATTAAAAGTAGATAAATCTTACGAGGATTTTTATATCCCAAGATTAGAATGGACAAACGAGGCCAGTATCCTTAGTGTACAGTTTATGAATCGTCACCAGAATGAATTGGATCTATGGTTCATAAATACTAATGCGAATACTTCAAACCTCGTATTGGCCGAACAGGATAAGGCTTATATAGATGTTACATTTAATCTTACATTTTTAAAAGATAATAGCTTCATCTGGACCAGTGAAAAGGACGGTTTTAACCACATCTACCATTATAATAAAAATGGTGATTTGATTAATCAGGTTACTAAGGGAGATTGGGAAGTGACCGACTATTATGGATTTGATGATGAGGCAGATACTATTTTTTATCAATCGACAGAAAATGGATCTATAAATAGAGATGTATATTCCATAAGTCTCAATGGTAAAAATAAAAAGCGCTTAACCAAAACAGAAGGTACTAATAGTGCTTCGTTCAGCGCAGACTTTACTTATTTTATTAATACGCATTCTAGCGCCACAACGCCTCCGGAATATACGCTTAACAATTCCAAGACGGGCAATGTTGTAAAAAGTATTAAAGATAATGAGCAACTCGCTCAGAAAGTCGGAAATTACTTGACGTCTAAAAAAGAATTTAGCACCATAAATGTTAATGGCAACGCCTTAAATATGTGGATGATTAAGCCAGCAGACTTTGATGCGTCTAAAACTTATCCTTTATTTATGTATCAATACTCCGGACCAGGCTCACAGCAAGTCACTAATCGATGGAACAGCGCCAACGATTACTGGTATCAGATGTTAGCTCAGCAAGGCTATATAGTTGCTTGTGTCGATGGAAGAGGGACAGGGTTTAAAGGTGCAGATTTTAAAAAGATTACTCAAAACGAGTTAGGCAAATACGAAGTAGAAGACCAAATAGCAGCAGCAAAAAAACTTGGAAATTTACCATATATAGATGAATCTAGAATAGGAATATGGGGTTGGAGTTATGGTGGTTTTATGAGTAGTAATGCTTTATTTAAAGGTAATGATGTCTTCAAAATGGCCATTGCCGTAGCTCCTGTAACAAGCTGGAGGTTTTATGACACGATTTATACCGAGCGCTATATGACGACGCCACAAGAGAATCCAAGTGGTTATGATGAAAATTCACCAATTAATCATGTTGATAAACTTAAAGGTGATTTCCTCTTAATTCATGGTTCTGGAGATGACAATGTGCATTTACAAAATACGATGCGTATGGTTGAAGCCTTAATACAGGCCGATAAACAATTTGAATGGATGATTTATCCTGATAAAAACCATGGTATTTATGGTGGTAATACACGACTACACTTATATAAAAAGATGACTAATTTTATCCATAAGACCTTAGGGGATAAAATTGATAAAATTGATGAAGAAAAAGAAACATCAAAAATTAAAGGTTAAACTAACTACTAACTAAATATTTATATATGGAATTTAAATTTGGAGGTTCAGAAACCAATCAAAAAACAGTATTAGGCCACCCTTCAGGTCTTTTTGTTTTGTTCTTTACAGAAATGTGGGAGCGCTTTTCTTATTACGGCATGCGCGCATTACTTGTACTATTTTTAACGGCTGCCATCCTTGGAGAAGGTGGTTGGGGTTGGGAACGTTCTGAGGCACTTTTGCTATATGGATGGTACACTGGTCTGGTTTACATTACACCAATCATTGGAGGGTTTATTGCAGATAAGTTTACAGGGTATAGAAATGCAGTAGTAATAGGTGCTTTCCTAATGACTTTAGGCCATGCTTCAATGGCTTTAGAGGTAACCGCAGATATGTTTTTCTATTTAGGCTTAGGATTACTAATTATTGGAAATGGGATGTTTAAACCAAATATTTCTTCAATGGTTGGTCAATTATATAAATCTCAGGGCAAAGAGAAAGACGCAGGTTATACTATTTTTTATATGGGTATTAACGCAGGAGCGTTTTTAGGTATTTTACTTTGTGGTTACATTGGCGAAAAAGTTGGATGGCACTATGGATTTGGATTGGCTGGTGTATTCATGTTCTTTGGGATGTTACAATTTTATTTTGCACAAAAAATATTTGGTCGCATAGGGCTATCACCAAAGCGTACTGAAGATTTTGATGACGCAGTTGAAAATTCTCTGGAAGAAACTAAAGAACTTGTCGAAGAAGTAGCAAGCGAGGCAGAACGTTCAAAAGTTACATCAGACAGATTAAAGGTAATAGGTGTATTTGCCTTTTTTACAATTTTCTTTTGGTGGGCATTTGAGCAGGCTGGAGGTTCTATGACCGTTTTCGCAGCAGATTATACGGACAGAGTTTTAACAGGTGAAGGTGCAGTGACTTTTAAGATATTTAATACCTTATTAACAGTTATTCCGATGTTAATAATTACATGGGTGTTACTGATGCTATTTAAACAAACATTTTCAAAATTCGCGCTGTCTAATCTATTATTAGGTACCAGTTTTGTGATTATTTGGGGTATAGTAATTTGGATGTTGAACAGAGAATTTGGCTCAGAAGAATCTGAAGTACCAGCGTCTTGGTTCGGGATATTAAATTCATTTTTTATTATCGCATTCGCTCCACTATTTTCTAAAGTTTGGGAAAGCAAATACAATCCAACTGGTCCAGTTAAGTTTGCCATAGGCCTTATCTTATTGGGATTAGGTTTTGGTATCTTAGCATATGGCTCTATGGGAATTCCTTTAGGTGCAAAAACAGCTTCTGTTAGTATGATTTTCTTAATACTAGCTTATTTATTTCATACACTTGGAGAACTCTGTGTTTCGCCAGTTGGACTTTCATATGTAAGTAAATTAGCGCCACTAAAACTTGTGGGTCTTATGTTCGGTGTGTGGTTCGTGGCAAACTTTATCGCGAACTTAACAGCAGGTTGGACAGGTAGTTATATAGATCCTATTGTTGAGGAATACGGTATGAGTACATTCTTTTTGATATTTACAGCAGTTCCTGTTGGAGCTGGAATAATCATGTTAATATTAAATAGAACATTAATACGGATGATGCATGGGATTAGATAGTCTAAAACCGTTAAATTAACCTAAAAATGCCCCTGCAAGGGGCATTTTTTGTAAGTTAGGCACGAGAATTGCAACACATTAAATATGAATAAACTAGGATATATAATACTTATAGTGCTTTTGGCTTCTTTTAGAACCATAGCCCAAGAAGCGGATAAAGAAATTAACTGGGTATCTATAGAAGAGGCCATAGAGCTTCAAAAAAAGAACCCGAAAAAAATTATTATGGATGTATACACTAATTGGTGTGGACCGTGTAAAATGTTAGATAAAAACACATTCCACAATCCTGATGTGGTGAAATACATTAATAAAAATTATTATGCTGTAAAATTTAATGCAGAAGGCAATACCGATATTACTTATAAAGATAAAACGTTTAGTAATCCTAATTTTGACCCAGCAAAAATAAATAGACGTAATAGCGCCCATGAATTTACAAGATTCCTAAAGGTTAGAGCTTATCCGACCATGGTGTTTTTTGATGAAGAAGGTGAGTATATAACACCAATTACGGGATATTTAAAGCCTAGACAATTAGAGTTATATCTTAAACTCTTTAAATCCAATAAACACAAGGAGATGGATACACAAGAAAAATTTAATACCTATTTCAAGACTTTTAAGCCAAGTTTTATAGAGTAGGTTATTAGTTATAGAGCATAAAAGCACCCTTTTCATTTGTTGCATGAAAAGGGATTTTTTTAGCTCTACATGTTGTCTTCCAACGTTTAATGTACGATTTATAATTGCTGGCATCTGCAATGATGTATTCTGGTTGTAAACTGTCAATCATTCTATTGAGGTTTATTCTGGGCGAACTTCTCAATAGGATATAATTTGGTTTAAAGGATAGACCTTGGTAAACACCGATACTATCAATTATCAGAATTTTAGAATCCTTAAATTGATAGATACTTTTTAGACTATCCTGATTTACTATAGTAAGGTCTTCTCCAACTTTATAATTCTTAATCACATTATCTGTTGAAGCTTTGAGTGAGTCGAGATTATGAGTTACTATTAGCTGATCATGCCTGTGTTCGCCAATTAGGGTATGCCGACTTTTATTAAAGATTATTAAGGCTTCATGGTTTGGACTTAAAATGGGGTAAAGGCTAAGGCATTGAAAGCTTATGATTGCAATTAAAACGATTGCAGCCCAATTAAAATTTCTGAACCTATAAAGCTGGACTAAGGCTATAATTATAAAGTATGAAGAAATAACCTGTAGGAGTGTGAATGGAATGTCTTGAATTAAAAAGTCTTCAAACTTTGCTACCCAGGCGATGAAACCATTTAAACCGTCAATAATAATGCTATAACTGTTTACTAATAGCTCTGGTAAATAATTACTCAGTGCCAATACAATAACTAAAAGACCCGAACCAAGAATTACGCCTAAAAATGGAATTACTACTATATTAGAAATAAAGAACAACCCAGGGAATTGATGAAAATAAAAAAGACTTATAGGTACTACACCAAACTGCGCAGCAAGTGTTACGGTAAAAATTTGCCATAGTTTATCAGTAACTAAAACTTGTGGTTTCCATAAATTGTAAATAATGGGTTGAATACTAACTATACCCAACACTGCCAGATAGCTCATTTGAAATCCTACTTCAAACAAAAAACTAGGCTTAAAAAGAAGAATCAGGAAGGCAGAAATTATGAGCGTATTATAAATATTTGTAGGGCGTTTTAGATGCATAGCCATGCTAATGATACTAAACATTGCTACAGCTCGTGTTACCGAAGGCGATAAGCCCGCTATTATGGCAAAAGTCCAGAGAATAGATACTAAAACTAATAATCTTAAATAATTTCCGTGTTTAAGATATAATAATGGTCTAAAAACAAAATTTAGAATCCAGAGTAATATACCGACATGCAGCCCTGAAACAGCTAAAATATGTATAGTTCCAGAATTTACATAATTGCGATAAGTGGCTTTGTCAATAGTTTGCCGTTGTCCTAATAAAAGAGCGTTCATAATACTTAATACCTCTCCTTTAAATCCTGCATCTATTAGTCTTGTGTTAATTGTAGCCCTTAATTTATCAGCAAATCCAAATAGTGATGTTTTAGAATTTGAAAGTAATCGAATATCGTTTTTGTCTAGGTATAATTGATGATATACATGTTTGAGTTCTAAATAAGCCCTGTAATCAAACTGATGTGGATTCAATGGTTGTTGTATGTCTTGAAGTTGAGAATAAACGAACAATTCGTCGTCTACATAGCGTATAGGATTTAAGCTATCCTTCTTGATATTTATTAATACTGTACCTGACGCATTTTTTCCATTAATAGATCTCAGCGAAACCATATACTTTTCATTATAATTATCAGGTTTAAGGCGTTCTTTAATCTTAAAGGTTATGGAATTGTAAGGCTTTATATCTAGGTGTGTATAATGATTGGCGCGTAACTTTTCATCCTGAATCTTGTAAGTCAACACGCCGATACCTATCATACAGAGATAGGATAATACTGCGAAAAATGGTAATCTGCTTATTTTAGATTTTTGGATAAACCAACAGATTGCAAGGGCCATAACAGAGCCAATAGTGGTATATAAAATTATTTTGAAATTAATATTAGCATAATGGGCTAATACAATTCCAACAGCTAAACAAAGCGTTAATTTTATAAGAGTGAAATTTAGTAACTTCATGACAATGAGTTACTAATATAGAAAAAAGCAACTATAATACGCGTCTGGCCTGTACAAAAGCAAAATACCAATACCGTTCGGCTAATGATGATACCATGACACCACGACTACTTGACGCATGTATAAATTCGACATTTCCTGGTCTAATATTAGTCACGATGCCAACATGGTTTACTTTGCGACTATTCTTCTTCGTGGCAAAAAACACTAAATCACCTACATTTACTTCATTTAAATCAATCCAGTTTCCAAACTTAGATAAATCTCGTGTTGTGCGTGGTAGCTTAACATTATTATCGCCATAGGCTTTATATATTAATCCGGAGCAGTCCATGCCACGTTTTGTGGTACCACCATATTTATAGCGTGTACCATCAAATTTTTGAGCATATTTAGCTATGGATTTTGCCTGCTGAGTTGGTTTTGCCGAAGTATTTACATCTACGGAGTGAGTCGTTCTTTTTTTGGTAACATAGGATGTTTTCGATTTGCAACTGCTAAGAATTAAGAGTAGTAACAGGAGTGATAAATAGTGCTTCATATTAAGTTATAGCATTGTAAATAAGTTTTGCAGTTTTTTTGCTGGCCCCTTTACCGCCAAGCGCTTTTTCTAACTCGTAATAATCTAAAAACAACTCTTCTCGTTTTTTAGTATCTAAAATTGCAATAAGTTCATTTTTTAATTGCTTCTTATTTAGATCACCTTGGATGAGTTCAGTAACAACCTCACGGTCCATGATTAAATTTACAAGTGAAATAAATTTTAAAGTAATTATGCGTTTTGCAATTTGGTACGAAATGGCATTGGCTTTATAACACACTACCTGAGGCACTTTAAAAAGAGCAGTCTCTAGTGTGGCTGTTCCAGAAGTTACGAGCGCAGCAGTAGATAAACTTAGTAAGTCGTAGGTTTTATTTGGGATAAAAGCAACGTTGTTTTCTTTTATAAACGGTTTGTAGAATTCATAATCCTGACTTGGAGCACCAGCAATTATAAATTGATAATCCTCAAATTCACTTACTAAACTTAGCATCACGCCGAGCATTTTTGTGATCTCTTGTTTTCTACTTCCAGGTAACAAGGCAATAATTGGTTTTTCACTTAAGTTGTAAGAGGCTCTAAATTTGGCCTCATTTAATGGAGTACGGTGTGCAATGGCATCGATTAGAGGGTGACCCACAAAGTGTACATCGTAACCGCGTTCTTTATAGAATTCCTTTTCAAAAGGCAGAATAACATACATGGCATCAATGTCGCGTTTGATCTTCTCTACACGACCAGCACGCGATGCCCAGACTTGGGGCGAAATGTAATAGTGGGTTTTAAGG
>JABDKL010000120.1 GCA_013002225.1 Winogradskyella sp. | reverse complement strand
TGCCATTGTGGAAAAAGTGGAAAAGCATGTAAAAACGCATGACGCCAAGGCCGGCGACAAACTCCCACGCGTTTTAAACGAGATCAGTTTCCCAATGGCGGGTAAAACGTGCCAGCGTAACGCCATGCCCTACACCCTGTGGATGCTGCAAGGCGTAAAAGATACTTACTTAAGTTTTGATGAAAAAGAAAAACAAACCGTAGATGAATGGTTAGCTCAATACAAAACCAATCAACGAATTCCCAGCGAAGGCTGGGATCCAGTGTCATTGAATTCTATTGACCTAGGCCCAAAACTGGAACGCCTGGCGTTGGGGACTAAGCTGGCTTAGTACATGACCTTCCCACCAACGCCCAAACTTACATTCCCGTGCAGCGATAGCGGACACGGGATCCATACACTAAAAAGCCCTCTACTTTGTCATCCCGCGGCTTGACCGCGGGACCCAGTATCAAAACTCAAACCCTTAAATACCCCCCCTTCACACCCATCCTGAATTCGTTTCAGGGACAAGCGTATATGCAAATTAACTAACACAAGACCCCACAATAACTAAAATACCAATTTCACATACCAATAAATACCGTCATACCGCTGTTTAACCGCGGTATCTAATGAAAACACACCCAAACATTTGCAATTCCCACCAAACCCGAGTAAATTTAACTCAAGCGTATTTTGCTCTCTATTCTGAGATCAATGAAATACGGGCATGTAGGGACATAGGCCAAACGAAAGAGTTGACCTTTCTCAAAATTCATCCCTGTAAGAAAATTTAGGTGCAAGCAAGCAAGGCGGTAACGTATTGTGAGTTTGTGGGTTGTGGTGTATTTAAATTTAACTCTTAAGTAATGCGAAGCATAATTTTAGGATTAATCGAATATTGATAAATAGGAAATCAACTAATGAAAGCTAGTGAACTTTTACTCAATGAAGGTGAGTTGTCACATAAACTGCGAACAATAAGTGACCTAATTGAGCATGTACGCACTCAAGAAGAATCAACATCTAATTACTCTTTATTACTTGGCGCTGGGTGCTCTGTTACTTCCGGCATACGCACAGCAGGTCAATTAATCGATGGCTGGATGGTAGACCTATACAAAAGGTTTGAAAATAATAATAAAGATAAACCAAAAAACCTAACAAACTACTTTGAAAAAGAACATGCCAGTTGGTACAACCCACTAAATGTTTACTCATCATTATTTGAAAAAAAATATGATTTGCCTCCACAACGACGTAGATTTGTGGAAAATGAAGTTGCTGGAAAAATCCCTTCAATTGGTTATGCTTACCTTATTTCATTAGTCGAAAATAATTTTTTCAATTCTATTTTCACCACCAATTTTGACGATTTGATAAATGAAGGGTTTTATCAATTTTCTAATTTAAGGCCTATAATTTGCGCGCACGATTCATCTATCCACTCAGTTTCTATAACTTCGAAAAGGCCAAAAATAATAAAATTGCATGGTGACTATTTATTTGATGATATTAAAAGTACATTACGTGAAACTGAATCTTTGGAATCAAACACCAAAGACAAAATGCTTGAATTCTGTAAAGAGTATGGATTGATCGTAGTTGGTTATTCTGGCAGCGACCGTTCAATTATGGATGTTTTAGAATATTTAACAAAAAAAGACAATTATTTGAAAAATGGTATTTATTGGTGCCTCCGAAAAGACGACCATATTTCACACGCGGTTAGAAATTTACTATGGAAAGAAAAAGTATTTCCAGTTTTAATTGATGGATTTGATGAATTATTTGCAGAATGTCATAAAGAGTTAATACATAGAAACTTAGAGTTCACTGCTACATTGAAGGATTCAAAACTCCAACAATGTGTTAGGCATATTCTAGCTGATAAAAACAATTTAAAAAGTAATCAGGTCATTGCAAATGAGATTAACGCAATAAGCAATGAAAGTAAAAGGCAAGAAATTTCGAGCTTCTTCACAGACTTAACCAAAGATATTGAAGGCGAAATGAACTTGTCACTCACAGATTTAAAGAACCTACTCCAGGTCGATAAACTTATTCAAAATCAAGACCTTAAAGGTGCGGAACAACTATGTGAGGATTTTCTTAATTACGCACTATCAGATGAAACAAAAACAAGATATTTACTAAAGTTAATATATATTTCAGATAAATTAAATGACAAAAATAAATCATCTCGTTGGTGTAACCAACTTGTCGATATTGACCAATATAACCTCGGCTATCACTTTAAAAAAACCAACTCACTTGATGAACAATCCGCAAAATTCGAATATTTGAAATCTATTATCCATTTATTCCCGAACAGGTTTGAATTGCTTAACATGATCTCACATCATGCGATGAGTATGGTCGAAAACAATCCTGCAAATTCCAAAGTTACTATTGATGAAGTAATTGAATTTACTTTTACAAGCTTAAAGCTTGAGCCCTCTCACACAAATAATGCATGGCAATACAAGGTCAATGCTCTATATTTCAAACTTCAAAATACTAATGACATTGATAAAATAAAAGAATTACAAGCAAACATTGATGAATTAAGCAAAACGCTAAGCATGCAAAATGAAGAAAGCCATCGCATATTAGCATTTGAAACAAAAAAAGTTACCGATAGTACAGACCTACCGGCACATGAAAAACTAATTTATAAGCTAGAGCAGGTGTACTCCAGATCATCTAAACAGCGAAGGCTTAGTATTAATAATTACCTATGCGATGTGTATAACAATTATGGTGAAATATGCCCCGTAAATGATACCAAAAAACACTTAAAACGATATTTTGAAGGCCATATTGAAGATAAAGAAATAGAAAATTCAAGTAAATTATTATTCAATAAATCAGAATATTTTATCGGCATTAAGAGAGACTTGAAGGCTGGCAAAGACTATTTCAATCAAGCACTATTGGCACCAGATATTTCAGATAAAATTGATAGAGCTATTTGGTTATCCACATTGGTATACCCTGACATGCTAGATTCTGTCAAAGAGTCTCTTGAAAATATAAAGACAGAATGTAGTAAATGGTACTATCATAACTGTATGGCTGATATACACATTGCAGAGGGCGATTACATAAATGCTCTACGAGAAAACAAGAGGGCATATGATAATGGCTTATCTTTCAAGGCTTACTTATCAGGCACTAGTTTCATCCTACTTAAGGACAAAAAATATGAGGAAGTTTTAAGCCTTGCAACAAAGCATAGAAGTGAATTAGAAAAAACCATTACAACTACTTTCGATATTAACTTCCAATATGCTGCTAAAAAACTGAATAGTAATAAATTCAATAATGCCACTTTACTAAACCTATCTGCCAAAAAAGAAGATACCGACATCAAAATTGCAGCATTTTCAATATTAAATAATGAAAATGCTGCGAAAAGATTGATAAAACAACAAATAGATAGAACATGGCTTAATTATTACAAATATAACCACTGGGTGGTAATACCTAAAGAATACATAAATAAATTTGAGAGCATTGATACTAAAAAAACTGCTTAACTAGTTAATTCGAAGTAATATTTTCTAGACAAAAATTTTAACTTTTAGGAGGCCTGAATTAAATTACATAGTGAGTAGGATAATGATTACAAAAAAAACGTATAATCGTCAAAAGACATGTCAATTTAAGGTGATTAGTAAATAAATAATATTGCTAATGCAACACACCAATAACTCATGAAGTAACAAATCTAGGTGACTGTATGAGACACGAAGAAATATCAAGTAATTTGAAAAATTTATCCTTTGAATTCTTTTATTGGTTCTCGCGTTTCGAGTTTACTCTTAAGGAGAACGGGTTCCTTAAATCTGAGCAAGCTCATGCTAAAGCAGAACCGAGTTGGGAAAAATTCAGAGAGATGTATAAAAATGATTATAATATTTCTCACGAAGCAAATGATCTAATCAAGCTTCATCCTAAAAGACAAGTAGTTACTGACAATATGAGATTAGGTTGGGTACCTGTTGGGTTGGATCATTGCGATAATGACTTTTGTAAGGTGATTACTATGCTTACCACCATTAGAAATAATTTATTTCATGGTGGCAAGCATGGTGACGGAGAAGTTGATGATATAAACAGAAATCTAGAATTATTAAGACTTGGTAAAGAGGTCTTAGATGATTTCGCTAATCAATTTAATTTTGTGAATGATTATACAAGATATTATTAATGGACTAATTAGTGTATCTTTTATAAAGCTTGAGTATTTAGTAATAACTGCAATAACACTTTCTTTGACAATAAAAAATTTACACTGAAAAAAGGCATAACATTGACAGGGCAGCCCAACTTAATTTTTTCGCTCCACAATACTCATAACCCAGCCCCTTACAAATTCCAGACTCCCGGCCAGAGCTTCAAGCAAACACCCCATCACTCCCTCAGTATGATAAATTAAAAGCCCCACATAATAGGGTCTCCCGTTTCATGCTCAACGTACCACTACTCATACTTTTACATGCCCTCGTTGTCATCGTGTACAGCGCCCGTATTATTTACCGGCGATTACCTACCAGCACCAGCACCGCCTGGATATTGGTGATTGCGGCTTTGCCGATATTGGGATTATTCTTTTACATTTTTTTTGGTGATCAAAAACTCAGTCGACGACGGG
>JABDKL010000109.1 GCA_013002225.1 Winogradskyella sp. | reverse complement strand
AAGTATTCCTTTATGATCGACCGTAAAAGTATCTAGTATCTTCATGCACCATAAGTCATGAAGGAACTACTCATATATCTTTTTCGTTTAAAAGCTTTTATTCTATTTCTGTTTTTAGAAGTAGTATGCTTTTTCTTAATTGTCCGTTACAATAATTCTCAAAGACAAATTTTTATTAGTTCCTCTAATGCCATAAGTGGTACTGTTTATCAGTTTTCTGACAACATTAAAGGATTTTTTGATTTGGGTCGTGAGAACGAATCCATTTCAGGTAAAAACGCACAACTCCTACAACAAATATATCGAGGGTCCGCTCGCTCCTCTATTCTTGAAGGAGAACTCCTAGACAGCCAATATGTATTCCATCCCGCGCGGGTTATCAACAACAGTCTTTTTAATATTCGCAATTCGGTAACCCTCAATGCAGGATCTCGCCACGGCGTAGGTGCCAGAATGGGCGTTATTACTGAAAACGGAATTGTGGGGTGGGTGCAAAATGTATCTAAACATTATGCCAAGGCGTTGTCTGTTTTGCATGTTGATGTTAATATCAGTGCAAAAATTAAATCGAAAAATATTTTGGGTTCAGTACAATGGACTCCTCCGGACTATAGAACGGTAGATTTAAAGCAAATTCCAAAACATTATGGCGAGGTTGCAGTTGGTGATACCGTTGTTACTAGTGGTTATTCAACCATGTTTCCGGCAAATCATCCTATTGGAATAATTCAAAGTATCTCTGCGGTAGAAGAAAGTAATTTTTACAATATTAAAGTCCTATTAATTGAAGATCTGGCTAAACTAGATTTTGTATATATCGTTGAAAACAAATTCGCAAAAGAAATAGAATCTTTAAACGGTGAATAGCACTTTAAAATATATATTCCATTTTACTTTTATCATACTTGTTCAAGTATTGATTTTACAGAATATTAATATTCCAATAGGTTCTTTTACCCTATCAATATTTGTGTTTCCCCTCGTAATTATTTTACTTCCCTTTGAATTAGAAAATTACTTAGCCTTATTATTTGCATTTGCCTTAGGCTTAATCACCGATATGTTTTATAATTCCCCGGGTGTTTTTGCAAGTGCAAGTGTTTTTGCTGCATTTATACGTCCGCTCATTTTAAGCTTAAATGAACCCAAAACTGGTTATGGTAGAGACAATGCTCCTTTGATCAGCAGTATGGGTTTGGTGTGGTTTTTAAAGTATTCCGTACCTATCGTTTTAGCTTTTATTTTATTCTATTGCTTAGTAGAAGTATTTGCATTTTCCAGATTTGGTGTTGCTTTGCTTGAGGTAGTCATATCATTACCTATCTCTATGGTGTTTGTTGTGCTTTATGTACTTATTTTAAATCCTAAACTTTAATTGGATGAAAGATAATTACTCTAATCGTTCCATAATAATACAATGGGTTTTTAGCCTTTCATTTTTTGCATTAATTGCGCAAACAGCAGCACTTCAGTTGTTTGATGATTCTTACAGAAAGATTGCTGCACAGACTACTATTAATAAAAAAGTTGTAGAACCGCCCAGAGGAATTTTATATGATCGCAATTTAAAAGTGCTGACCTATAATGAACCTATATATGATTTGATGTGTACAAGGAATCTTGTTCAAGAAATGGACACCGCTTTATTTTGTAATTTATTAAATATAGACAAGGCAACATTTCTTGAAAATTTAAATAAAGATTTTAGTTCTCGATTTTTTTCAAAAAGCCTTCCCTATGTATTTATTAAGAATTTAGACCAGGAAACTTATGCCCGTTTTCATGAACACTTATACCATTTTCCGGGCTTCAATTTAAGGGTGCGTAACCTCCGTGAATACCCAGAAAAATCCGGGGCTAATGTAATTGGTTATGTGAGTGAGGTATCACAAAATCAAGTGGATGAATCTCCCCGAAATTTATCTCCCGGAGATTTAATTGGCAGTCGCGGGTTAGAAAAACAATATGATGAAATTATTCGGGGCAAAAATGGACTTCAACTTATTTTAAGGGACAACCGTGGAAAAGAGGTGGCACCATATGAAGGTGGTTTATTAGATACTGCTGCAGTGCCTGGAAAGGATATTATCACTACCCTAGATATAGATCTCCAAAATTTCGGTGAAGAAATTATGCAAAATAAAAACGGAAGCATCGTTGCCATAGAACCCTCTTCAGGAGAAATTTTGGCTATGGTGAGTTCTCCTGCTTTTGATCCAAATTTGTTGTCCGTAAGTGCCGATCGGGGTTCTGTCTTCGACACATTGGTTACCGACCCCAATAAGCCATTATTTGACAGAACAGTTAGTGCAAAATATCCTCCTGGTTCGATCTTTAAGACCGTGGTTGGTTTAAT
>JABDKL010000079.1 GCA_013002225.1 Winogradskyella sp. | reverse complement strand
TATGTATAAGTTCTATAAGCGCAATAGTGGATACTCTTGTTGAGGTATTTAATTTAATGTTTCTGATCACTTCGGCGAGATTGACTTCAAATTCTTGCTTTAAACCACCAAGTATGCGTGTTTCTTCACCTTGGTCTGCAAGATCTTCCTTCCAGTTATTTAGACTTAGGGCTATTAAAATACCAATAACCACCAGCACAATTTCACCAATGGCGTACTTTAAATACTTGCCGGTTTTACCAGTTTCCATAAGACTGTAGCGTATTTTTCGAAAGAATTTGATCATTAGTTTATGTTATTTAATATGGCATCAATTTCTGTGTTGGCATCTTTTAATTGATTTTGATACCAGCGCATATGCACAAAATGGTGATACATATCATCCAAGAGCGCTGATAATTGCGCATCACTCATGTTTTCATTTATGCCTGTTCGTCGTTCATGGCGGTATTTTTTACTTAGAAAATCCCATCGGTCATCACTGATGTTGCCATTATCAATTAAACGCGCATAGGTGGTGTTATAAAGTTTAATGAGTGCACTGGTAATAGCTTTGTCTTTAAAGGAATTGATTTTATTGCCTGAAACGGCCGATTCAAAGGAACCGGAAATAGGATAAAATGTACGTTGGCTTGAAAAATATATGTTAAATAACGAATCAACAACACTAGCGTTTTGTGTATGGAGTTTAGTTGACGCCGCATTTAAATAATTAAAGACATCGAGCTTTGGTTGCTGTCTTTGTATTACAAGATCAATATAGTCCTTGTCCTTTTTTAAATCGGCTTTGATGCCTTGTAAAAATTCCTTTTCAGCATTGTGTTGCTTTCGGTTTTGATTCCAATTATTAATGCTCAACGCAATTAAAATACCAATAACCACAAGCACAATTTCTCCAATGGCATACTTTAAATACTTCCCGGTTTTGTTTTCACTCATAAGGTTGAATCTTATATGTCTAAAAAACTTAATCATAGTTTCTGATTTTTCCGCAAGCGGCTATCTCAACTAAAGGTCTACCAGACCTTTGATTTTGCAAAGCAAAATGATGTTTCGATAACTAAAGAACTTGATCATTAGCGGTTGGTTTCTCTAAAGGTAGGCTAATTAACTGTAGAGTTGATTACTCATTAAAACTATTTGTTAGTATGTGGCGTCACTGTGATAGGAGGTGAGGTAGTGGTAGCAATTTTAGCCGTAATGAAATATAGTATTTGTTGTACGGCGTTATTTTACTCACATATTTCCGTAAGTTTTTCATTTTTATATTCTGTTGTTTTATCAGAAATGTGACTATAATCTTTACAAGCACCTTGTATATCATCAAGTTCATATTTTGTCAATGCTCGATAATAATAGGATTTTGTATAAGCTTTTAAATAGATTGACTTATCTAAATCATTAATCGCTCCGTCATAATCTTGCAAATAGAATTTTGTAATTCCTCTACCTTGATAATAGTCTGAATTACTATCGTTATTTGCTATAACTAAATCATAGTCTTTTAAAGCACCTGTGTAATCTTTCAGAGCGAGTTTACAATCAGCAAGACCCTTTCTTGCTGTATAGTGTTGTGGTTGTAAGTCCAATGTTTTTAGGAAATCAGATTTTGCTCTGTTGTAATCTTTCATTCTGAATTTACTGTCAGCTCTTGTATAATAATGCGGTGCGTATTTTGGATCATTTTTTATGGCTTCATTCATAATTTGTATTGCTCCCTCGAAATCTCCAACTTTATTTTTATCGTTAGCCATTTTCCAAAATTGAAAATTACTTTGTGCATTAGAATTAAAAGTAAAAAGGCAAATTGTTGTAGTCAACAATATTATTTTCATTATAAGCGATTATTAAAATTTATCAATCTGTTAAGTTCATTATATAAATCCAAGTTTGATTTTCCACGAGTAGAAGGATGATAGAAATTAATTACCAAGTGATTGTCATACTTGTGGACATAGTCTGCAAGTATTTGATGTTCAAATCCTTGAAATAAGGTATTGCGAACACTTGACCACCAAGAAATTCCTAACACAATTATGTCAGGATTAATGAGCTTTATCTGTTTTTGTAATATATCTTGGTTACGTTTGGCGTGTTCTAATATTTCCATTTCTGTAGATTGGGATGTTCCACCAAGTTTTTTAATATTTATAAAAGCTATTCGAGAAAGCGAGTCAAATTTTATTCGCTTATTCATTACAGAGTATGATGGGAAATTTTCTAAAATCCCATAAGCCCAACTTCCAATTCTATGAGAAAAAATATGTTTTAACTCGGTTTTCCACCAATCTCTAAAATCTCCCTCTTTCTGTTTTGGGTTATTTGGTTCTTTGCATATAAACAGCACTTTTGTATTTTCGGAATTGAATATATTTTCATTAACTATTCCATCTTTTACTAAATGATTGGTGTATTCAGAATCCCTGTTTTCCAGTTCCTCAAAAAGGGTGTCTATTTGTCGATTTATACTGTTTTTCATTTATTCAATAGAGTTCGTCAAAATGACGTATAACGGTCTTGGCTATGAGTAGTTGCGTGGGTTAACGATTAACTTTGCAAGTACACACCAAAGTAGTCGAGAACAAGCAATTACTTATAGCCATTGTTGTACGGCGTTTTTATTTTAATTCAAATTTCTGAATTCTATTGCCTAAAATATCTCCAACGTAAATACTCCCATCATTATCAATTTGAATGTCGTGATATCTTGAAATCGGACCATCATAAAATCCAGTTCTACCGAATTGCAATTGTGGATTAATATCTAAATCAAAGCGAAAAATATCAGAGCCCTTTACAATGGTATCATT
>JABDKL010000069.1 GCA_013002225.1 Winogradskyella sp. | reverse complement strand
CGATTCATTACAAATTCAGTACCCATTTGCGGAGCCTGGCACTACGCCTACCAGAGGTATATATGGCACTGATGACAGGATAGAAGTAAAAGATGCTGAAGGCTACGAAGATTTTGTAAGAGCCACAGTCGTGATGGTGCATAAATCGTATTTGGTTGGTGATAGTTTTTTTAAATCTAGAACACTTAGAGATCGTCTTTCCAGTCAATTTGAAACGGATAAGTTTGCGCGCGATGTAAAATTTCTAGATCAGCCAACCCTTGGAACCTGTACTGGTTTTTTAATAGCACCAGATATTTTAGTAACAGCAGGACATTGTATTAATAGCATGGAAGAAGCCAATAATTACTATTGGGTGCTAGACTACACCTCTGAAAGTGAATTTGTTCAAGATAAATACGTTAAAATAGAACCCGAAAATATTTTTGAAGTGGAGCGTGTTATAGCTTCAAAGTTAGATGATGACACTGTTGAAGATTACGCAGTGCTACAGCTCACAAAAAAAACAGATAGAACACCATACAGATTTAGAACTAGTGGTAAGGCTATTGTAAAACATCCAATATACACTATTGGGTCACCAACAGGATTACCATTAAAGTTCGCAACCAATGCAGTGGTTAAAGATACCATACCAGATAATTTTTTCGTGACTGATATTGACACCTTTCCTGGAAATTCTGGTGGTCCCGTTTTTAATCAGAATGGCTTTATAGAAGGCATCCATGTAAGAGGTACAACCGTGAGAGATGCTATGGGCTATAGAACATCGAGCTATATCTATGACCCTAAATGCAACTGTGTGAAAAATGTAAAATACACCAAAAAGCAGACGCAATATGGTGGTGGTGAAGCTCAGACCATTAACCAAATTCCTTATTGGATACTCTACAAAGCTATTTATGAGAATTTAGAATATGCAATTGCCAATAACTTGGAGGATCGTTTTTACAGTTGGTATGCCTATAACTGGATCTTCAATCACTGGTACGCAGATGATAAAGGCAGACTAGAAATTGTGGCCATTGAAAATAATAATAGAACAGCTTTGGAAACCATTTTAGAACTTACCAAAGAGGAACTAACAGATGAGCAAAGTCGGCTTATTTTAAATGCGGCTTTGAACAGTGACACTAATGAAACCTTAAAATTTTTGCTTGATAGTGGACTATTGCCTGATGCTGGTGAAGACTATACATATACCCTTTTACAAACCCTTGTAATGAATAATAAGTTTGATATGGCTCAACTCTTTATATCGTATGGTGCAGATATCAATGCGGTTACCAATGGTGGAGATTCACTTTTACACCTTGCTGCCCAAACCGGTAACAAGGATATGGTGGTGTCACTATTAAAAATGGGACTCAGTGTCAACAGTAAAAATTATAGAAAAAAACGACCAGAATGGACCGCTAAAAAGAATAAACACAAATCCTTGAGTCGGTATTTAAAGAAGGTTAGAAAAGGTAAAATTACGGTTTAGTATACAACTAATTTCCTCATAAACATCCATAGAATAAGTATAACTATTAAATTACAATACAATTTTTGGCCTGACTATTGTATTAGTCCTTAACAATAAGCATTAAAAAAACTCTGACATGATTAATTTCCCTCTAAAATCAATTAGTGCCTTAATTCTCCTTACTATCTTTAATAATAGTTCCCTTTACGCTCAGGAGCGTTATAAAATAACCTATGACTACAAAACTGAACAGATCACTTATTTATCCTTAGATAAAAATAATATCGTTAAAGACACTTTGGCTCAGCCTAAATTAAAGCGCAATAGTTTGGTTGAATTACAACTAAAGAATGTTAACCCATTTGCCGTTAAAGTTGAAACCAATGTGAAGGAAGAAAACTTAATTCAAGCCGGTCAGGGCTTTAATTTTAGTTCACTATTAGGTGGTATTAATTCGTTTACCGGAAATAATTTAAATCTCAACACGGCTAATTTACCGGACACAGGTCTGTTTTCTTCAGATAAAGGAACAAGAGGCATTGATGCTGCACAAAATGCAGTTGAAGACATTAATACGACAATGACAACTATTGATGCTTTAAAAACAACACTGCTCTCA
>JABDKL010000062.1 GCA_013002225.1 Winogradskyella sp. | reverse complement strand
ATGCTAAAGATATAGATATTGTCGCTATTGGTAGTGGTATTGATTTGGCGAAACAGGTTGCGAAAAATCTTCCTGCAAATACTAAAATACAGATTTTTAAAACCTACGGAACAGCTATGTTGCGTTATGACGATATTGAAGTAGAGTTTGTTGGTGCAAGAAAGGAAAGCTACTCAGAAAACAGTAGAAATCCTGTCGTAGAAAATGGAACGCTAGAAGATGACCAGAACAGACGTGATTTTACAATTAATGCTTTAGCGATAAGCTTAAACACTTCAACTTTTGGAGAATTATTAGATCCCTTTGACGGTATAAAAGATTTGAATGATGGCATAATTCGTACACCATTAAATCCAGATATTACCTATAGTGATGACCCGCTGCGTATGATGCGCGCAATACGCTTTGCAACACAACTCAACTTTAAAATTGAAGCGGCATCCTTAAAAGCAATAACAAAGAACAAGGATAGAATTAAAATTATCACAAAAGAACGGATTGTCGTAGAACTAAACAAAATCCTTGAAAGTGATATACCTTCTACTGGTTTTATATTATTAGAAAAAACAGGCCTATTACCTTACATTCTTCCAGAATTAACGGCGCTTAAAGGAATTGATGAAATTGAAGGCCAGCGCCACAAAGATAATTTCTACCATACCTTAGAGGTAGTAGACAATATTGCTAAAACAACAGAAAATTTATGGTTACGTTGGGCAGCCTTGTTACACGATATCGGCAAAGCACCCACAAAAAAATTTCATAAAAAAATAGGCTGGACATTTCATGGGCATGAGTTTGTAGGCTCAAAGATGGTTTATAAATTATTCAAACGATTAAAAATGCCGTTAAATGAAAAGATGAAGTTTGTTCAAAAAATGGTATTTATGAGCTCTCGACCAATCGTCTTGGCAACAGATGTAACCGATTCTGCCGTAAGACGCTTAGTATTTGATGCAGGAGAACATGTCGATGATTTAATGACCCTTTGCGAAGCCGATATCACAACCAAAAATCCAAAAAAATTTAAAAAATATCATAATAATTTCAAGCTCGTAAGAGATAAAATTATTGAGGTAGAAGAACGTGATCGCATTCGTGATTTTCAACCTCCCGTTTCTGGAGAAGAGATCATGAAGGCCTTCAACCTAAAACCTTCCAGAGAAATAGGCGTAATAAAAGAGGCTATAAAAGAAGCCATTTTAGAAGGTGATATACCGAATGAACATGATGCTGCTTTTCAATTAATGTTAGAAAAAGGAAAACAACTTGGACTAAAGACATCTTAAAATGATAAAACTGGTTAGAACAAATTCTGATAATACAGATTTTATCAATCTTGTAAAGGAATTAGATGCCTATCTCAGAATAACCGATGGTGATGAGCATGATTTCTACAACCAATTTAACGCTATACACAACTTGAAAAATGTTGTAGTTGCTTATTTAAATAAACAAGCTGTTGGTTGTGGAGCATTTAAAGAATTATCAAAAACTGATGTTGAAGTTAAGCGTATGTTTACGCGTTTAAACACTAGAGGTAAAGGAATAGCGTCTGCAGTACTTAAAGAATTAGAATGTTGGGCTCAAGAACTTAACTATAAATCCATAGTTTTAGAAACTGGCATACGACAGACTGAAGCCGTACAGTTTTATAGAAAAAATAATTATACAACGATTCCAAACTATGGGCCATATTTAGGTGTTAAAAACAGTCTGTGCTTCAAAAAAACATTAAGCAATAATGAAAACCAAATTTAGAAAAACCGTAAAAGTTGCTTTAGTTCTCATTTATCTTGTAATAATTGCAGGTGCAGTAGTACGAATGACGGGTTCTGGTATGGGTTGTCCGGATTGGCCGAAATGTTTTGGCTATTACATACCACCAACGGAAATAACAGAATTACAGTTTAAACCCAATCATGATTATAAAAAAGGTGTAGTAATTATTGTTGACGACGCCTTGCAAGTATCTAAAGGAGATTTCACATCAAAAGAAAATTTAAATTTAAGTAATTGGGAACCTTATACAGCACACGACTACGCCACGTTTAATCCGTTACATACCTGGGTCGAATATATAAACAGGTTATTGGGTGCATTGGCGGGAATCCCGATACTCATTTTCACCATCATGTCTATCTGGCTATGGAAAGACAAAAAGCGATTTTTAATGCTTTCTATTTTTACGGTATTCGCCATGGGTTTTCAGGCTTGGTTAGGTAAAACAGTTGTAGATTCTAACTTAGCACCTTATAAAATTACTATACATATGGTTATGGCTCTCGTGATCGTAGCCGTATTATTATATCTTATTTTTGAGGCAAAAACCAGTTATAAAAATCAAAAGTTTGACAAGCTTTTTAAAATTGTTCTCATTGGTGCTACAGTTTTAACTTTAATTCAAATAATATTGGGTACTCAGGTGCGTCAATATGTAGATGAACAAATAAAATCAATTGGATATTTAAAGTCCTTATGGTTAGAAAATCCCGAAATCGATTTTTACATTCATAGAACCTTGTCAATCATAGTTTTATTACTCAATTTGTGGTTATTTCAAAGAAATCAAAAATTGATATTAGGTTATAACAAACTTAAACTTG
>JABDKL010000049.1 GCA_013002225.1 Winogradskyella sp. | reverse complement strand
AAGCTGGTGTTGGTACTGGTTGAACTGTTTATCCGCCGTTAGCTGGAATTACTAGTCATTCTGGTGGTGCTGTAGATTTAGCAATAGTTAGTTTACATTTATCAGGTGCGGCTTCAATATTGGGCGCTATTAATTTTATATGTACTATTACTAATATGCGATCAAATAGCTTGCCGTTTCATAGACTTCCTTTATTTGCTTGAGCTATTTTTATTACTGCATTTTTATTATTATTATCTTTGCCTGTATTGGCTGGCGCGATTACAATGTTATTAACTGATCGAAATTTTAACACCACTTTTTTTGACCCGGCAGGTGGTGGAGATCCAGTGCTGTATGTGCGCGTTCACAAATGTACGAAGTGTCTTAGTTTAGTGGATAAACTCGGCACATTATGCAGCAATTTCTGTGCATACACAAGTTTGGTTGAGTTATTTAACAACAAAATCAAGTCTTGGAGGCCTCAGTCACAAAGGCAGTTCGATAATTGCGGCTTATTTATTGTTGACTTTCTAAACCACTCGGCTTGTGTTGAAAAATTACACAATTAGTTATAACCTCATTGCTATTGGTACTGTTAGAACAATGAAATTCATAGGTTATAAGAATGAATTAAATAGGAACGGAGATATAAGCCTAACCTTTATCAAGCCTCTAAAAAGGGTATTTAACAGAAACATGAAAATTTTTAGTTATCTTAAGAATATGCAAGTAAGTGAAGATAGCTTTGTTTTCTTAAATAGGAACAACGTACAATATACATGGACGGTTAATTCTAGTGTTAAGGTTAAATCTTTACATTATAAAAAGAATCATCAGATGTTCTTGAAAGAGAACACTATACTACAAAGACCTTTTTTTTCAAGAAAAGATAAGGATTGGACTACTAATAACATTAGTAGAAATTTAAGATATAGACATATGAGTGCTTCTAGTCAAAATGATACCTTAGTTAGATTGGAAGAATCATATCGAATCTTGGAGAAAAACTTATCTTCCCTTATTGTAAAAGAATTAAAGAAGCAAAATAAACTTAAACCTCATCAAAGAACTTGGATAACGGAATCTTTAATTGAAGATTCAACTGACATACATCTTATATTTAAAATCTGGGTTCCAAAACTAGTTCATTTTCGACAATTCTTAACGTCTTTAAGAGTAGCTATAGAATTTATTCCAACTCTAAGCCTAGATTTAGATCTAAGTGAAAGTTTAGAGTTTAATTCTTTAATTAGTGAATTTAGTCAAAAACTAAAGGATGTAACAATTAAAGATAAAGAAATTATAAGCTATCTCAAACATATTCAGAGCGAAGCTGATAAGTTTCACTCAAATTTTAATAAAATTTCTATAAAAGCTTTTTGCGAATATCCCAAAAAACCAATATATAATAAAAAATACGAACCAGAATACGTTGTTCGAGAGTACATTGAAGACCATTCCAAGTGGGATACAATATTTAAAGATATATGTATAGAAAACACTTTTAATTCTTTGGTTCACAAAATCCATGCAGTAGATTTATTGTATAAAACATCTGGTAAGCATACTCCTGGCGTAGATAATATAAAATTTTGGAAGCCTATTCGTGTAACAAAAACTAAAACTAAGCAATATAAAAACTTAACAAAATTAAAAACGTTAACCCCAAATAAAAAAAAATTACTTGATGAACTTTACACTTATATTATAAACTCCATAAAAGCCCAACACCCAGCAATAAAATTACAAAGTATTGCAAAAGGCAAAAACAACCAAGCTATACAAAGAAAAAGATCCACAACAACTCGATCAGAAAATATTCGATCTACACTTAATAGTAGTTGGCTTGGTAAACAAATAAAATCTTTAGTCAATCGAGAGATTAAATTAATTAAGAAAGATCCTTTAAACTATATAGATAACTATAATAAATTAGTTACAAAGTTTAATACAACTATAAAATTTGACTTAATTAATTATACTAAGTTCAATAAGCTCAAAAATTTTAAATCTGATTCTATATTAAGGATTTATATACCTAAAATAAATGGTAAATTTAGACCATTAGGCATTCCAACGCTTAAAGATAGATATGTTCAAAAGTTTATGTCAATTATAATGGAACCTTATTTAGAAACATGTGGTGACAAAAATTCGTGGGG
>JABDKL010000047.1 GCA_013002225.1 Winogradskyella sp. | reverse complement strand
GTTTGGAGTTGTTGCTCTAAAAAGTCTATATCTAATGTAATGCCTTTATAGGCCATACGATCAGACATATTAATAACAAGGATCGTTGGAATCTCCAGATCTTTTATCTGTGTAAAAAGTAAAAGATTTCGTTTGAGATTTTCAACATCACTTACTACAACGGCGACATCCGGAAAATCCTTATCATTTTTATTTAAGAGCAGTTCTATGACTACATTTTCGTCTAAGGAGGAAGCATTGAGGCTGTAGGTACCAGGCAGATCTAAAATGTGAGCCTTAACACCTCGCGGTAGTTTACAGATGCCTTCTTTTTTCTCTACCGTAATACCAGGATAGTTACCAACTTTTTGATTAAGACCTGTTAAGGCATTAAAGACAGAGGTTTTACCCGTATTTGGATTTCCTATTAAAGCAACATTAATCTGCTTACCCATTTACAGTTTCAATTTTAATATGAATCGCAGTTTCTTTTCTTATCGCTAAATGAGAACCGTTAATATTCAGATACATTGGGTCTGCAAAAGGCGCTACTTGGACCAAGTGGACGGTATTGCCAGGTAAACATCCCATTTCTAAAAGTTTTAAAGGGATGTGAATTGAAGAAACATCAGTTATAATGCCTTGTTGTCCACGTTTAAGATCTGCAAGTGTCAAGCTTATGCTTATTTAGATTAATTTTAAAGAAGCAAAAGTAAGGCAAATAATTTAGGCTTAAAAGCGGTATATAAAATATTTAGAATTATTAACTTTTTTAAGAGCCACCAAAGGATTTTAAAGTTTCAATATCTTCTAAAAGCCGCTCTATATCTTCGGGTTGAGTGCCATCGTAAAAGCCTCTTATCTGGCGTTTTTTATCGATAAGCATAAAATTTTCGGTATGGATCATGTCATACTGGTCGCCATTGCCTTGGGTCTTCACCGCTAAGTAGCTTTTTCTGGCCAGTTGGTAGATCTGTTTTTTATCGCCAGTTACAAGATTCCATTTGTTATCATTCACGCCTTTGTTTATCGCATAGCGCTTTAATTGTGCCACACTATCAATTTTTGGAGTTACGGAATGCGATAGTAATAGCACCTCGTCATCGTCCAGCAGTTCTTCCTGGATCTGGTACATATGATCGGTCATTATAGGACATATGGTCTGGCAGGTTGTAAAAAAGAAATCTGCAACATAGATCTTATCCTTATAGGTGTTGTGTGTAATACGTTCCCCATTTTGGTTGGTTAGACTAAAGTCTGCGATCTTATGGTATTTTAACTGGTGTTGTATGGTACTATCTACAAGCTCCTCACTAACCATGGCAGGTTGGTAAATCGGTAAAGGCTGTTTCACATTTAAGATGTTATAGATAATGAAAATAATAACCAGGCACAGGATCGAGAAGAAAACCCCGAAGTATTTATAATCTTTAAAAAAGGAAATAAAGGACATTAATGGCAATTAATTTTGTTTTGCAAAGATAGGCTTAAGGTCAATTTTCTCAGGCTTTTTTAACAGAATTATAAGGGCTAAGACTTGGGAATTATAAATTGAAGTTAAAAATGAATCGAATAGAAATACATTTATTTTCTAAGTAGCTTTAAAACCTTACTTTTGTCAATCGAAAATTTGAAAAAGATTACATGGAATTTATAATAAAGATATCTCAATTTTTACTCAGTCTCTCATTACTTATTGTATTGCACGAGCTTGGGCATTTTATACCCGCAAAACTTTTTAAAACCAAAGTTGAAAAGTTTTACCTCTTTTTTGATGTTAAATACTCCTTGTTTAAAAAGAAAATAGGTGAAACCGTTTACGGTATTGGTTGGTTGCCATTAGGTGGTTATGTAAAGATCGCAGGTATGATCGATGAGAGTATGGATAAGGAGCAAATGTCGCTGCCACCTCAGCCCTGGGAGTTTCGTTCTAAACCCGCTTGGCAGCGTTTAATTATTATGCTTGGTGGTGTTACGGTTAATTTTATCCTGGCCTATTTTATATATGTTGGTATTTCTTTTGGGTATGGCGATAAGGATTACACTTTAGAGAGTTTAAAAGATGGGTATTTGATCGAGAATCAATTAATGCTCGATCTGGGTTTTAAAACCGGAGATAAAGTGATCGCTGTAAATGGCGAACCTGTTGAGGCCCACTCTGACGTGATAAAAAGTTTAATATCTGCCGAAGAATTTACGGTAGAGCGTAACGATGAGATCAAGAATATTAATCTGCCAGAAGATTTCTTAGGGCAGTTGTCTTCTAGAAAAAACCGCTCGAGCTTATTTAACCTTAGAGTACCGTTTATGGTCGCAGAGGTTAATGATACCATGCAAAACAAAGGGGTAGACCTTAAGCAAGGGGATGTCTTAATCGCTATAAATAATGAAGACGTTAGGTATTTTGACGAGCTAAGTCCACTGTTAG
>JABDKL010000015.1 GCA_013002225.1 Winogradskyella sp. | reverse complement strand
TTACTAATCTAAAAGATCCGTTTTCACCAAATTGCTTACTAAATTTATTTATAGCATATTTATTGATCTCAGAGCTTCCCGTCATCGCCATTAAATAACCAACATCATTAAGTTCTATATTATTCATCAAATTATCAGAATAAATATTTGTGGTTAGCGCCTCGAGACCTAACTCTTTGGCCTTGGCAATATTACTTTGATTGCTATCAATAAGCACAACATGTCTTCCATTGGTTTCCAGGTAATGCCCTAACAAACGAGAAACCTTAGAGGCGCCAACGATTAAAATCCCATCAGATTTAACAAGAAACACGCCCACTAGTCTAGCAAATAACCGTGCTGTAGTGGCATTTAATAATACGGTACCAAGAACAATAACAAAAACTAAAGGTGTAATATACTCAGCTCCCGAAACGCCTTTACTGGCCAATTTTAGCCCAAATAAAGAAGCGATACCTGCTGCCACAATACCTCGTGGGCCAACCCAACTAATAAATAGTTTTTCATTTAGTTTTAATCGAGACCCATAGGTGCTTAAAAACACACCCAATGGCCTAATAACCAAAACAATTACCAGAAACAATATTCCGGTTTTCCAATTATAGATTAAAAGCAACTCATCAAAATTGATATTTGCCGCCAGTAAAATAAAAAGAATCGATATGAGCAAAACACTGAGCGATTCCTTAAAGTATAAGATATCTTTTAAATGCGGAGAGTTAGAATTACCTAGTACCATTCCCATAACAACCACCGCCAATAAACCAGACTCATGGGCAAATGCGTCTGAAAGTACAAATAATCCAAGTACAGCGGCTAACGAAAATACGTTCATTAAATAATGAGGTACCCATTTTTTATTCAAAATAAAATTAAGCGTATGCGCAAATGTAAATCCGAACGTGAATCCAAAAAGTACAATCTTTCCGAATTCAATAAGTGCTGTTTTTGTAAACTCCCCTCCTGCGTCAACGCTAATAAACTCATAAACCAAAACGGCGACTAAGGCGCCAATAGGATCAATTAGGATGCCTTCCCATTTTAATACGGCTGAAACATCTTTTTTTAAAGGGATGTTTCTTAAGATTGGTGTAATAACAGTAGGTCCTGTTACAATTATTAGGGCAGCAAATAAAAAAGACATTTTCCAACTTAAGTTAAAGATATAGTATGCCGCTACAGCAGCGCCAAAAAAGGTTATGAGAGATCCAATTGTAATTAGTTTTGTAATAACAGGACCTACATTTTTAATTTCGCCCCGTTTTAAGGTTAGACCGCCCTCAAATAGGATAATACCTATAGCAAGAGACACAAAATAAAACAAACTTTCTCCAGGAAACAGGCCTTCATCGCCATTCCAAATGGGCTCAATCCATTTTGTTCCATCGGCAGAGAGAAACTCGGCTGCTATTGGCCCTACCAAAAGACCAATTAATATCAAAGGTAAAATTGCGGGTATTTTAAACTTCCAGGCCACCCACTGTGCCAAAATACCAAGTATAATTATTCCTGCTAACTCTAACATTCTTACTTTTTTTTGTGAAAATACTAATTTAAAATAAGTTGATGCTAGTAAATTAATGTCATACGATATTTCTCACCGTGTTCAAATGAAAAGTATTTACAATTATAAACATTTGCTAATTGGCATTAAAAAGGAAAAAAATAAGGGATTATAAAGGAGGCTGCCACCCAGATTATAAGGTTTAATGGTGTTCCCATTTTTAAAAAATCAGTAAACTTATAATTTCCTGGTGCATAAACCATTGTATTTGTTGGGTAGCTCATTGGTGTCATAAATGTGAGGGAGCACGCAAACATTACTGCGACTAAAAACGGCCTTTCACTTACCTGCATAACTTGTGATAAGCTAATTACAATCGGAGCCATTAAAGCAGCTGTGGCTTTACTTGAAATTAAATTAGTGGAGATAAAAGTGGTGAGGTACACCAAGCTTAGTGTTATGTTAGCGCTGTATTGACCCAGAGTGTCCTGTACAAAAACCGCAATAAGTTCTGCGCCACCTGTTTTTTCTAATGCTGTACCCATAGACAGTACGCCTGCCATCATAAAAATCACCTTCCACTCTACTGCTTTATAGGCTTCCATAGGTTTTAGAATACCTAAAACAACCATTAGTAAAGCTCCTATCATGGCGCTAATTAAAATAGATACCAAATTTAGAGATGCTGCTAAAACAACACCCATACCAATTAATATAGCTGGTATAGCTTTTTTAAAATTGGTTCTTTTCTTAACATATTCAGATAATCTTACAATTAGATGCTGTGACTCTAAATTGTTTATTTCTTCGGGTTGGCCTAAAATAAGTAACATATCGCCTTCTTTTAGAGTATATCTTGTGAGTTTACTATACTTAA
>JABDKL010000008.1 GCA_013002225.1 Winogradskyella sp. | reverse complement strand
CAAGACAACGAACAATTACAAATAACTCTATTTCAAAACGATAAATCCGTGCTTTGACTTAAGATTGGAGTCCTTAAGGACAGCACACTAAAAAGACAAGATGAAAACACAAGAAGTAACCCACAAGACAAAACAAAAGCTAAACGGTTTTACCATAGAAGACATTGGTGATGATCATTTGTTTACAAGCTTAGACACACCAATGAAGCCTAATGCTTTTGATATGTCTAATCAAGAAAAGAAAGAACGTATCTCCATTTTATTTTCAGAAATCATGGATGTTTTAGGTTTAGACCTTAACGATGATTCTTTAAAAGGCACACCAGATCGTGTTGCTAAAATGTATGTTGAAGAGATCTTTTCAGGTTTAGATCCTGAGAATAAACCAAAAGTGGCCTTATTCGATAATAAGTATCAGTACAATCAGATGCTGGTTGAAAAAAATATCACCTTTTATTCTAATTGCGAACATCACTTTGTGCCGATTATAGGAAAAGCTCATGTAGCCTATATTTCCTCAGGAAAAGTAATCGGTTTATCAAAATTAAATCGCATCGTTCAATATTATGCTAAACGTCCACAAGTACAAGAGCGATTAACAAATCAAATTGCTAACGATCTTAAAACGGTACTAGAAACGGAAGATGTTGCTGTAATTATTGATGCAAAACACCTTTGTGTGTCCTCTAGGGGAATTAAAGATGAAACCTCTGCAACAGTAACAAGTTATTATGGTGGTGCATTTAATACAGCAGAAAAAATTGCAGAATTACAAAACTATATAAACAATTAAACAATGGAAATTATACAGCAAGCCCGTGAGTTTGAAAAACGCAAGTTTTCTTTTAGAACCACAAGTGACCGGATCTTGGCTGCAAGAGAGGCCAAAGTCCTTATTTTAAATATTAACGAAATTTATAAAACTAAAAAAGACGAAAATCTAATGGAGCTTATGAAACGCTTAACAGTAATTAAGCGCAAGATTGAAAGAAGACTCAAAGGTGCTCCATTAACCGCATAAAAAAATATGAGAACAATAATAGTAGTAGGTGGCAGTAAAGGAATTGGTAATGCCATTGTAGAGACCCTGTTACCAACACATCATGTCATTAACATCAGTAGAACAGCTCCTGAAGTCACACACGATAACCTAACGCATCATCAGTGTGATGTTACTAAAGATGCGCTTCCCGAAATTGAGAACGCAGACGGATTAGTGTATTGCCCAGGTAGCATCAATTTAAAACCTATCAACCGATTAAGTGTCGACGATTTTAAGGATGATTTTGAAATTAACGTTATTGGTGCTGTAAAAGCTGTTCAGGCGTATTTACCAACAATTAAAAAAGGTGAAAATCCGTCCATAGTGATGTTCAGTACAGTAGCTTCTAAGTTAGGCATGCCGTTTCATTCAAGTGTAGCCGCCTCTAAATCGGCTGTTGAGGGATTGACCAAATCCCTTGCTGCAGAGATGGCTCCAACGGTTAGAGTCAATGCTATTGCACCTACGGTAACAGATACCAATTTAGCGTCTAAACTATTGCGCAATGATAAAATGATAGATAATATGACGGAGCGTCATCCACTAAAAAAGTTCTTAGCACCTAAAGAAGTAGCGTCTATGGCAGAATTTTTACTGTCGGATAAAGCTGCATCGCTTACAGGACAAGTTTTTGAAATGGATTGTGGTATCGTAAGCGTTAAAATATAAAATGCATGAATCCCTTAAAATCTTTTTTTAACACCCTCAAAACAACTAACGAGCCGTCTAATACCAACATACCGTCTTCCATTTACGATGTTGAGATTAACGCATTAAACGGACAACCATTAGATTTAAAACAATTTAAGGGTAAAAAACTGTTAGTGGTCAATGTAGCCTCAAAATGTGGATTTACACCACAATACAAAGAGTTGCAGCAATTGCAAGACCAATACAAAGATAAACTCGCAATTATAGGCGTACCATCCAATCAATTTGGAAGTCAGGAACCTGGATCATCAGACGATATTCAGCAGTTTTGTGAGCTGAACTATGGTGTAACCTTCCCAATTACCGAAAAGATCAAAGTTAAAGGCTCTCAGCAACATCCATTATATCAATGGCTAACTCAAAAAGCATTTAATGGGAAAAAGAATTCTTCAGTAAAATGGAATTTTCAAAAATACTTAGTCAATGAGAACGGTGAATTGATAGACTACTATTTCTCAATGACCAGTCCATTGAGTTCTAAACTAGTGAATCACCTCAATTAAGAACGAAAAAAGTAAAAAATCATGTTCGGAATATTCAAAAAGACATCACAATTAGATAAATTGCAGAAGCAGT
>JABDKL010000213.1 GCA_013002225.1 Winogradskyella sp. | reverse complement strand
CAATAAACTTCAATTTTTAAAAGAAGCAAAGTTACTTATTGCCATTTCTGGTGGTGTAGACAGTGTCGTTTTGGCTTATTTGTGTCATAAGTTAAAACTCAATTTTTCTCTGGCACATTGTAATTTTAATCTTCGTGACCAGGAAAGCGATAGCGATGAAGCATTTGTTATTGAATTGGCAGAGGAACTAGATGCTGAAGTGTTTGTTCAAAATTTTGATACTAAGGCTTATGCTAATGATTTTAAGAAATCTACACAAATGGCGGCGCGAGAGTTGCGCTATAATTGGTTTAATGAGCTGTCACAACAATTAAAATTTGATTACATTCTTACTGCGCATCATGCAGATGATAATCTCGAAACGTTTATAATTAATTTTATAAGAGGAACGGGTTTAAAAGGATTAACGGGAATTCCTATGATTAATGAAACAATCATTAGACCGCTTTTACCATTTTCAAGACAAGAAATAGAACATTTTGCAAACGAAAATTCATTGACATGGAGAGAAGACAGTAGTAATGCATCTAAAGACTATTTGCGTAATAGATTGCGCCACGATGTTGTACCTGTTCTCAAAGAGATTAATCCACAGCTCCTAGATAGCTTTCATAGCACCGTTAATAATCTTAAAGACACTAATATAATTGTAGAGGAAAGTATTAATGACTTTGCTAATAAAGCTATAGTTTCATTAGATAAAGAAGACGTTTTTTTTAAAATTTCAGAATTTAAAAATTTAAAAAATCCGAAACCTTATTTATTTGAATTGTTAAATGATTTTGGATTCACAGAGTGGAATGATATTGTTAATCTTTTAGATGCTCAATCTGGTAAACAAGTGCTATCTAACACCCATAGGTTAGTAAAGCATCGTGATTATCTTATTTTGTCCGAGCGTGCATTTAATCAAGATGATAATATTGCGTTAACCGCATTAGAAATACCTCTGGATACAACAAATACACCTATAGGAATATTAAACCTGCAATTGGTTAAAACCATCACTAAAGCTGATAACAACTGTATTTATGTCGATAATGCCAAGTTAAATTTTCCATTACAGTTAAGGCTTTGGCGACCTGGTGACAATTTTCACCCGTTCGGAATGAAAGGTAAAAAGAAGGTTAGTAAATACCTAAAAGACGAAAAAACATCATTGATTGAAAAAGAAAAAACATGGGTTTTAACCTCTAATGAAGACATTATCTGGGTAGTTGGTAAGAGAGCCGATGAGCGCTTCAAGGTTACAGACCAAACCAAACAAATTTTAAAAATAGAAATTCAAAAAAAATAATGCTGTCTCATAGAGCGCATTGGAGAAGTCTCACTTACTAATCATGATACTAAAAGGCAACATTGTAGATATACAAAACCGTAGAATTTTTAAGGGTGAAATTGTTATAGAAAACGGTAGAATTAATTCTATTAGAGAAATAGATTGTGAAGAAAACCACTATATACTACCTGGTTTTGTTGATGCGCACATTCATATTGAAAGTTCTATGCTGGTTCCTTCTGAGTTTGCTAAAATAGCGGTCCAGCATGGTACAGTATCTACCGTTTCAGATCCACACGAAATTGCCAATGTACTTGGGATTGAAGGTGTTGAATTTATGATAGAAAATGGAAAACAAACGCCATTTAAATTTAATTTTGGGGCACCATCCTGTGTACCTGCCACTAATTTCGAATCTGCTGGTGCTGTTATAAATTCAGATGATATTAGGAAACTTATGGCTAATCCGGATATTAAGTATCTGGCCGAAATGATGAATTATCCTGGAGTCATCCATAATGATAAAGAAGTTCTCCTAAAGATTGAATGGGCAAAACACTACAATAAACCAATCGATGGCCACGCACCTGGATTGCGAGGAGATGATTTAACCAAGTACATCGCTGCAGGTATTACTACTGATCACGAATGTTTTAGCTACGAAGAAGGCCTGGAGAAATTACAAAAAGGAATGAAAGTTATTATCCGAGAGGGTAGTGCTGCAAAAAACTTTGAGGCCCTAATCGATTTATTAGATGAGCATTACGAAAATATGATGTTTTGCTCAGACGATAAGCATCCAGATGATTTATTGCTAGGGCACATTAATCAACTATGTGCAAGGGCAGTTGCTAAAGGAAATGATAAATTTAAAGTATTACAGGCAGCTTGTGTTAACCCGGTAAAACATTATAAGTTAGATGTCGGTTTGCTAAAAGTGGGTGATGTTGCCGATTGTATAATTGTCGATGATTTAATAAACTTCAAAACCCGTAAAACCTATATTAATGGAGAATTGGTTTACGATCAAGGCCTTTCAAAAATTAAGCATGTCGCTTTTAAAAACATCAATAATTTTAAAACTGATATTAAACAAGTTTCAGATTTTAGATCAGAATCAAATGTTCAGCAAATTCGAGTTATTGAGTGTTTAGATGGCGAATTAGTAACCAATGAAT
>JABDKL010000210.1 GCA_013002225.1 Winogradskyella sp. | reverse complement strand
CATTATTACTGTGGCTTGGTATTTCAAACATTTCTTTAACCTCATTACAGTAGTCTATAATGGTCGCTTCTTCCATACCTTTTAACGGTTTCACAACATCGGTTATAAGTAATTGCTGTTTATAGTATTTTTTAATATCAGAGTTTTTTAATCTCTCTATTGGTATTTCTGGGTAATTATCAAAAATCCATTCTTTAAATTTAATCAAGTCTTTTAATTTCATATCTATTAGGTTTATTAATAATTCAATCGCAACTAACCATACAACATAATTATAACACATCTTTTATATGCTTGTCTTTGTACTGATTAATGGCGTGATTTATTTGAGTCGTTAAATTATCTCCTACCGTTTCAATATCCCATGTGTCTTTTATTTCCTCTAAAGTTATTTCTGATAACCTTTTTTTTTCATCATCGTTAAACGTCTTAGGATGCTTTATAACGAGGTCTTTTGATTTTAATAGGGTTTCGTACTCATTTTCGTTTAAAGTCGCTGTAAAGCGTTCTATGTAGGTTTTAAGCGGTAATTCTAGTAGTCTATGCAACTCCTTTTGCGGGATGCTATCGAAAACATCCGTTTTATAGCGTTTTATCATTTGTGCAAAAACTATGATATACAATTTAGCAAATAACACGTTGTCCTGCAACTGCTGGTTGTGCTTTTCGTTGACGAAATTAATAATCTCATTAATAGCGTCCGTGTCGTTCTGGTTTGCTTTCCATCCGTTTCTTAATCTCCAGGTAATGCGCTCTATTGCTTTTGTTATTGTCATGGTTAAAAGTTTATATCTTGTTGAGGTATGCCGTCCTTTATGATAAATGAAAACTCATCTAAAGGCATATTTCTAGTTAAAAGAGGGATGGCATTGTAAGTATCATCGTTTTTTTCCATCTTAATAATCGTTTCAGCTTTCTTACTCACCTCGCTTCCTATGTGACCAGTCGCTTTATTGCTGTCGTATCTCGTATGGATGACCGTTATCATGGCGCAATGATGCTCTTTCGTTAGTTTTAAAAGTCGTCTACTACAATCCGTTGCCTGTTCATAGTTGTTTATATCACTGACGAGATCCGCAACACCATCGATAAGACAAATTCCGATTTTACCCTTATAGTCCGATTCGTTGAATATCCATTCTAAAAATCGCACCCTCTGAGATGGTGAAAGACTCCTAAGAGCAAAAGAACGGTAGTACATCGATTCGCTTCCTACCATATCTCGAACAGTACACGCACCTCTGTGAACGTGATAGTCGCTCTGCTCCGTATCGATGTCAATAACATACTTGTTTTGATTATTAAAACTGCGTATCTCTGAAAAGTATTGACCTGTTTTGCCTCCAAGATAACCTGCTATTAATATTTTCTTTAACCAGCTTTTACCAACTTTAGCAGAACCCGAAATACACATAAAATTGCCATAAGTAACTATCGGAACGTGTTTACCGAACTTAACACCGTAAGAAATCGCTAAAGGTTGCTCACCGATTTGGTCAGATGCTTTTATGATAAGATCGTTGTGTAACTCAATACCGTTGAAATCATCCTCTTGCACTACCTCCAATTTAATCGGCTCAATCATATCCCTGTATTTCTTTTTAGTTTGTATTTGTCTAATCGGTTTTTTGTGTCCTCTTGTCTTAGCCAGTTGTTAAAGTGTTTTTTAAACTCTGAAAAACTTTGATGGTCGCTAGGATTCATCTTCAAGTGGTTCTCGAAGTCGTCTAGGAGTTTTGATGCGCTCCCCTTACGCAGTCGGTAGAGGCGATATAATCCGTCTAGGTATTCCGAACTCTTAGCAATTTCCTCTTTAAACCCTTTTATTAATATACTCTTATCTTCTCTTATCTTATGGTTTCGATTAGCTTTATGGTTAGCTTTCGTTTCGCTTTCGTTTAGGTTATGGTTTAGGTTACGTTTAGGTTTTTTAGTTTTGTAACTATCTGATTTAGAGGGTCTACCACCTTTGCTTCCGTTACTCTTTTTTACCTCCCAAACACCCATATTTTTGACTAAAGGAGGGCAAATAAAGTATTTTTCTTCAATTTCAAATAATTCTAATTTTACGCAATCTTTAAACCAATTTAAGAACTTTGTAGAGTCTTTACACCCTATTAAATCTGCTAATAATTGTAGGCTACTTTCATCTGATTCAAACTTATAACCGTTCTGATCTCTTAAAATTTCACAAACATCCCAATAGATACCCTTTCCCCAATGTCCGTAAATGTGAGCCATCTTACGCATTTTTAAGCCTCTCCCTGCGGTGCTATCATGTTTAAACCAGTAACTATCTTTAGCCATATCTCATAAAAAAACTCCTTACCGTTCAGCAACTGGGATGCCTACTAAGTAAAGAGTTTTATACCAAATTTTTTCTATTCGCATTGTCCCAGTTACGAATGATAAATTTAGTATTTTATTTTTAGTTATCAAAATGTTTTATAGGTTTTCTATTTCTTTTTTAATGCGTTGCCAATAGTTGTATTTTTTATGAGCATCACGCATTTCATATAAAGCGTCTAATATCTCATCAACGCATATTAAAGCGCATTGCTTAGCAAGAGCATCACCAACATAAAAAACTCTACCTTGATCTATTGTGCCAACTTTAATATCTTTAAACCTATCGACTAAATCTTGTGCTTTTTCTTTCATACCGCTTTTAGTTTTTTTCAAGTATTTCAACTGATACAATATTTTCGGAAATCTCATTCAGTTCTAATAAATCATCGACAGAACAAATCATTCCTTTTTCTACACTCGGAAATCCATATTCATCAAATCTATATTTTAATAATACTTTCATACCGCTTTTATTAATTGTGGTTCTATTACTTCGATGCTATTAGGCTTTAATAATAATTTGTGATACTTGTCACGCCATATCTTAGTTAACTTCTTCTGATTGTGTTTCTCCTGCTTTACCAATAATTTTAAACGCTCAATCTCG
>JABDKL010000192.1 GCA_013002225.1 Winogradskyella sp. | reverse complement strand
CCAGAACTGAAGGTATGCTCTTTGTTGATTTTATCGATGCTAATAAAAAAGAATTGGTTTGGCAAGGATCCGGAACAGGTTACCTAGTGACAAGAAATGTCGATAAGAAAGAAGCGCGAATTAAAGAATTTGTAGCGAAAACCTTAGAACAATATCCTCCGACTGAAAAATAACATTTATTTAAATTAAGTTTATAAGCACTGAAGTATTCAGTGCTTTTTTGTTTTTTCTATTTTCAGCCTCTATAAATCTAAAAACTATATCTTTGCCGACTTTCAATTAAGAGATATGATATTAGGTCAAAAAACTAGAAAAAACTTTACTCAAAACCCAAAAAACGATATTCTTTCTGGCTTAACAGTTGCACTCGCATTAGTACCAGAGGCAGTAGCATTTGCATTTGTCGCTGGTGTAGATCCTTTGGTTGGTCTCTACGGCGCATTTATGATGGGTATTGTAACTGCCTTATTCGGTGGGCGTCCAGGTATGATTTCTGGTGCAACAGGTGCTATGGCAGTTGTAATGGTACACCTTATTCAAAAAGGAAATGAAGTAGGCCTAACGTTGGATACTCCAATTGATAATCTTGGCTTACAGTGGCTTTTTATTACCTTACTCTTTGTCGGAGGAATTCAAATTTTAGCAGGAGTATTTAAACTGGGAAAGTTTGTAAGACTTATTCCACATCCAGTAATGATGGGTTTTGTTAATGGCTTGGCTATTGTAATTTTTCTTTCTCAATTAGGTTTATTTCCAAATGCTGTTCCAAAGGATATTTCATTTTTAGACAATACTTCTGAGTGGTTTTCTGCTTTGTTTTCTAATGCTACATTCTGGAAAATGATGGCATTTATTGGTTTAACTATGGGTATAATGTATGGTTTACCAAAACTTACTAAAAAAATACCGGCAGCACTGATTGCCATTGTTGTGGTAGCATGTATAACTATTTTTGGGGGTATAGAAGTAAGTACGGTAGGATCGTTTATAAGAGAAGGTGGTGGTGAAGGTTTACAAGGTGGATTACCAACGTTTCAAGATCAGATTTTTAGTTTATTCGGGACATTGGCTGGTCACTGGGATTTAATCCTATCTACAGCATTTATTTTAGCTGCAGTAGGCTTAATTGAATCCTTAATGACCCTAAATCTAATCGATGAAATGACCGAAACAAGAGGGAATGGAAATAGAGAATGTATTGCTCAAGGTGGTGCTAATATGTTGAATGGATTTTTTGGTGGTATGGGAGGTTGTGCCATGATTGGCCAATCTATTATCAACGTAGATTCTGGTGGTCGTGGTCGACTATCTGGAGCAATCGCTGCGATAGCACTACTCTGCTTTGTATTATTTGGAGCGCCTTTAATTGAACAGATTCCAATCGCTGCATTGGTAGGCGTTATGTTTATGGTTGTTATAGGCACTTTTGCTTGGTCGAGTTTTAGAATTATTAGAAAAATTCCATTATCAGATGCTATTGTACTTATTGCTGTTTCCGCAATTACAGTATGGCAAGATTTAGCCATAGCAGTGATTGCAGGTGTTATAATTTCGGCACTTGTATTTGCCTGGAAAAATGCAACAATGATTAGAGCTCGAAAACGCATTCAGCCAGACGGCACAAAAACCTATGAAATCTGGGGACCATTATTCTTTGGATCGATACAAAATTTTAATGCAAAATTTGATGCCAAAAATGATCCGGATAAAGTTGAAATCGATTTTGTAGAATCGCGTGTAAGTGATCATTCTGCCCTAGAAGCTATTTTTAATTTGGTTAATAAATACGAAGCAGAAGGAAAGTCTATTAAACTAAAACACCTCAGTGAAGATTGTAAACAGTTAATGTATAAAGCCAGCCCAAAATTTAAGGAAGTTATTGTAGAAGCTGTAGATGATCCACGTTATCACCTTGCTGCTAATCCTGAAAAATTTACAAAACCACTGTCAGAATACGATATGTAAAATAAAAAAGTCTATCCTAAACAGATAGACTTTTTTTATTTTAGAATTACTAATATTAGTAATTTAATAAATCTTCAATTTTAGACTTCACTTTCTCAGTTGAAGGAATCATCGTTTCCTCTAAAGTTGAATTTAAAGGAATAGCCGGCATGTTCTCACTGCCAATAGTCATCACAGGTGCATCTAAAAATTTAAAGCATTCTTCCTGAATTTTCCCTGCCAAAGCTCTGGCAAAACTATTGTTAGACGGTTCTTCTGTAACCACCAAACATTTCCCTGTTTTCTTAACCGACTTCATAATAGTGTCCTCGTCTAATGGAAATAATGTTCTTAGATCAATAATTTCAATCTGGTCACGCATATCTAATTCACCAGACGCGTTATAGGCCCAGTGAACACCCATACCATAGGTTACAATGGTTAGGGTCTCAACATTTTCCTGCTTCCAAATTTCTTGTAATACCCAGGCTTTGCCAAATGGTAATACATAGTCTTCAGACGGCTCAATAGAAGTGGCTCCTTTGGTTCCTGGTACTTTAGACCAGTATAAACCTTTATGTTCTAAAATCACAACAGGATTAGGATCATGATATGCCGCTTTCATCAAACCTTTTAAATCTGCTCCATTACTCGGGTAGGCAATTTTTATACCTCTAATATTAGTGACCACACTTTCTACTGAAGATGAGTGATAAGGTCCACCACTTCCGTATGCTCCAATTGGTACACGCAGTATCATACTTATAGGCCATTTTCCATTACTTAAATAACAGCTTCGGCTGACTTCTGTAAACAACTGATTGAGACCTGGCCAGATATAATCGGCAAACTGAACCTCAACAATAGGCTTTAGTCCCACTGCACTCATACCAACGGTTGAGCCTACGATAAAGGCTTCTTGTATAGGTGTATTAAATACGCGGTCATCACCAAATTTTTGTGCTAATGTTGCGGCTTCCCTAAACACACCACCTAATCGTCCTCCTACATCTTGTCCATACAACAAACATTCTTTATGTGCTTTCATAAGTTCTTCAACAGCGAAAAGCGCACAATCTACCATGACAACCTTTTCAGCTCCTTCGGGTGCTCGTGTACCTTTTTCTTCCGTAATTGGTGTAGGTACAAAATCATTTGTAAATAGATCGTCTGGTACCGGGTCTTCTGCTTTTAATGCCTTCTCAAAATCTGACTGAACCTTCTCTTTAGCTTCATTTTCAATTTTTGAAATATCATCTTTTGAAAAACCGTTATCCAATAATTGTTGTTTTAAAACAGGATAAGGATCGCGCGATTTAGCCTCGTCCAGATCATCACCATACCATTCCATACGTACACCAGAGGTATGATGATTAAGTAACGGTACCTTAGCGTGCACTAAAAATGGTCTTCTTTCCTCACGGATCGTCTTTATGACCTTTTTAATCGCCTCGTAACTTTCTATAAAGTTGGCACCATCAATAGTAACAGCTTCCAGTCCATGAAAGCCTTTAGCATACTCAAACGCATTTTGCGCTCTGGTTTCTGCTGCATTTGCGCTGATATCCCAGCCATTGTCCTGTACCAAATATAAAATAGGCATTTGTTTTAATGCTGCCATTTGAAAGGCTTCAGCAATTTCCCCTTCAGTGACTGACGCGTCACCTAAAGAGCACACCGAAATTGGATTTTCTACAGAAGCGTCGTTTAATCCTTGTAATTCCTTGTATTGCATACCCATGGCAACTCCTGTTGCAGGAATGGCTTGCATACCTGTTGCTGAAGATTGATGCGGAATTTTAGGCTTATCATCATCCTTTAAACTTGGATGCGAATAGTAGGTTCTTCCTCCAGAAAATAGATCTTCCTTTTTGGCTAAAAGCTGTAACATTAAATCATACGGCTCTAACCCAAACGATAACAACATAGCATCGTCTCTGTAGTATGGAAAGGCATAATCCTGTGGCAGCAGTTGCAAGCCTAATGCTATTTGAATAGCTTCATGACCTCTCGAAGTCGCGTGTACGTATTTTGAAACTTGTTTGAAATTAGCTTCATACAGCTCAGTCATTGCTTTAGCTGTACAGAGTTTTGAAAATGCTTTGTTTAATGTTTCTTTTTTCATATTCATTTCCCACAAAAGTGGTTTACTTTTTTAAACATTCTTTATCTACAGCCCTAAAGTCCCCTCATGAGGACAATTCTCTAAAGTTTAATCTTAACAACTGTCCCCTTGAGGACTTTAGGGGTGTTTTGCGTTAGGGATTGAGGCCATTGTTGAAGCTCTTTTTTGTTTTTCTCAAAAAAAGCGACTGCCGAAAGCCTGACCCTTTTTAGGGTAACGCCCAAATAAACTTAATTGATGAGTTCCCGAAACAAGTTCGGGATTAATTCGTTTGAGTTAAGCATAGCTTAACTAACTCATTAATGGGGTCGACTGGTTTTGACAGCGAGTTTTATTGATTTGTAAGCACGTCGAGTAATGAAATTGAATCTCGTAAAATGCTATTTCAAAATTTAAACGGCGA
>JABDKL010000166.1 GCA_013002225.1 Winogradskyella sp. | reverse complement strand
GAGCTTACTGGGGCCTTTGGGATAAAGATGAAAAGTTAAAATTCTAAAAAGCATACTTTAATTAAATAACAAATTTGTATATAAAATAATTTTATATGCAAATTTTGTATCTTAGATAATTATTTTTTTGAGGAAAACATTGGTTTGTGTTTTTTCAAAAAATAACTTCGAAAATTAATTATTAAAGTCAAATATCTGAGACTTTCCCTTATTAAATATTTTATGAAAATTAAATTTAGTTCTGTCACATTAATAATAGCAGCTTCTTTTATTGCTATTTCCTGTCAACAATCAAATCGTAATCTTTATCCTGAAAAGTTAGTTGGAGGATTTGAATTATTGGCACCTGAAAAAACAGGGATAGACTTTAATAACAGTATTCAAGAATCAAAATATTTTCACCATTATTACTTTAGCCAAATTTATCTCGGTTCGGGTGTTGCTATTGGAGACATTAACAATGATGGGTTGGCAGATGTATTCTTTGGTGGGAATCAAGTGTCGGACAGATTATATCTGAATAAAGGAGATTTTCAATTTGAAGATATCACAAAAAAATCTAGAGTAGCTAAAAATTCTGGGTGGACATGGGGTGTAACCATGGTAGATATCAATGCAGATGGATACCTTGATATTTATGTGAGTAGAAATGGAAACTCTCTTAATCTAGAGGATAGAAGAAATCAACTTTACATTAATAATCAAGATTTAACATTCACAGAATCGGCATTGAAGTTTGGGCTTGCAGACGTAGGTTTTTCTACAGAAGCCGTTTTTTTTGATATGGATAATGATGGGGATTTAGATATGTATCAGGTGAATCAACCGGCGGACAAGAAAGTGTTATTAATGAATAAAGTAACCCAAAAAGATGTTAATTCATTTAAAGATCGTCTTTACAGAAATGATAAAGGACGATTTAAGGACGTGTCGGAACAGGCTGGCATATCCAGAGAAGATGCCTATGGTTTAAGTGTGAGTGCTTCAGATTTTAATAATGACGGCTATATTGATTTATATGTGGCTAACGATTATGTTATGCCGGATTTTTTATATTATAATAATGGAGACGGGACCTTCACTAATGTTATAAATGAAAAACTAAAGCATATAACACAGCTTAGTATGGGTTCTGACACAGGAGATATCAATAATGATGGATTAATTGACCTTATGACAACTGATATGGCGCCAGAAGATCATTACCGTTCAAAGACTAATATGCCATCAATGAGTACCGAGGCATTTAATTTGATGGTTAATATTGGGGCTCATTATCAGTATTCAACCAACACGTTGCAAATTAACACAGGCTTAGGAGGTTTTTCTGATATTGGATATTTAGCCGGTATATCGAGTACAGATTGGAGTTGGGCAAGTTTAATAGTGGATTTAGATAATGATGGCTGGAAAGATATTATCGTGTCTAATGGTATAAAAAAAGATGTTGATAATAATGATTACAGAATATTATTAAGTGCTTTAAGTAAAGACTCAACTACGGTAGACAATTTTTTTAAGATGAGTAAAAATGCCCCATCTCAACCTATATCAAATTATGTTTTTAAGAATAATGGTAGTTTAGGATTTGAAAAGGTGGCTAAAGAATGGGGGTTGAATACTCCAAGTTTTTCTAATGGTATGGCCTATGGAGATTTGGATAATGATGGTGATTTAGATTTGATAATAAATAACATAGAATCAGAAGCGTTCGTATACAGAAATAAATCAACAGGCAACTTTTTAAAAATACAATTTGATGGGCCGGATAAAAATAAATTTGGGTTAGGTGCTAAGGCGTTAATAACTCATAATGGTAAAACGCAGGTTGCTGAAAACATTGTGACTAGAGGATATTTTTCTTCTATGGAACCAATTCTACTTTTTGGCTTAGGATTAGATACTAAAGTGGAAAATGTAAAAATAACGTGGCCGGATGGGAAGGTGAATGAACTAAAAAATGTTAGTGCGAATAAAGTATTAAAAGTTAAATATGCTAAAGCAAAGAAAATAGAGGGAGAAATCGAAAATGTATCAACCTTTTTAACCCAAGTAAGACCTTTAGATTTAGGAATAGATTATAAGCATCAAGAGAATGAATTCGATGAATTTAAAGATGAAATTTTATTACCACATAATATTTCTCAAAATGGACCGTTCACTGCTATTGGCGATGTAAATGGGGATAACCTTGATGATTTTTTTATCGGAGGCGCGGCAGGATATGCGGGTGTGTTATATGTTCAAACTGAAAATGGACTATTTGTTAAGAACCAAACTCAACCTTGGGCCAAGGAGAAAGGTTCTGAAGATTTAGGATGTTTATTTATTGATATTGACGGTGATAATGATAAAGATTTATATGTTACAAGCGGAGGAAGTGAATTTAAATTAGGCAATACACTGTTACAAGACAGAATCTATGTTAATGATGGTAAAGGTAATTTTATCAGAAAGACCGATGCTCTTCCCAACATCAAACAAAGTACGCAATGCGTTAAAGCTTCTGATATTGATGGCGATGGAGATTTAGATTTATTTGTTGGTACAAGATTAATTTCTGGGGCATACGCTTATCCGGCTACGAGTTATTTCCTTATTAATGAAGATGGTATCTTTAAGAATGCTACTCAAGATAAAGCAATCGCTCTTGAAAATATTGGTATGGTTACAGATGCTGCTTTTACAGATATTGATAACGATAACGATGAGGATTTAATAGTTGTTGGCGAATGGATGGGTATTAAGGTATTAATCAATAACCAAGGTGTTTTTAAAGATCGTTCTGAAGAATATGGTTTAAAAGACACCAGAGGGATGTGGTGGTCAATTACCGCAAATGATTTAGACAATGACGGTGATGACGACTATATTATAGGTAATTTAGGTAAAAACAATAAGTTTAAAGCCACGAAAGAGCATCCGTTTAAGGTTTATGCTAATGATTTTGATAATAATGGTACAAATGATATAGTATTGGCTAAATACTATAAAAACGACTATGTACCTGTACGTGGGCGTGAATGTACAAGTCAGCAGATGCCATTTATAGCAGAAAAGTTTAAGGATTATCATAGTTTTGCATCATCCAAACTATTGGATATGCTTCCAGAGGATAAGGTGGAAGACGCAGTTATATATGAAATAAATAACTTTGAAAGCATTATTCTGATTAATGAAGAGGGAAAACTAAAACGTCAATCCTTGCCTATTCAAGCTCAAATTAGTCCTATAAAATCATCACTGGTGGATGATTTTAATGGGGATGGATTTAAAGATATCCTTTTTGTTGGTAACCATTATGGTGTCGAAGTTGAAACGGTAAGGTATGATGCAGGGTACGGAGGGTTGCTATTAGGTAATGGGCAAAATAATTTTAATTTTATATCACCAAAACAAGGTGGTTTTTATACACCCCATGATAGTCGATCAGTGTCGTTTATTAAGCAAAAGGGTAATATTAATTTAGTACTAGTAACCAATAACAATTCGTCAACTAACGTTTTTAAAGTGAATAATAAATAGGTGGCTTATAACGTTAGGCAGTCTTAATTTATTAGTTTTTAGCTTTTTAAGAAAAAATTATTAGTTAAAGTTAAACAAAATATATGTTTCGTTCAGTTTATTACCACAACATTACCACAACACATATCAATTAATTAATAATTCTCAATCCATCTTGCTTGTAGTACTTAACAGTTTCAATCGATTAACCGTTTATTTATTCGATTAAATGATAAAAACCCCTTATGTTTTAAACAACAGGCTTTTTTTTTGCTATGTATGCTGTTTGTAGTGTTAAAAATTATCGATAAGTCAAAAAAAGTCGTAATTTGCTGATAATATGATTTAAACTAATTAAAACTAAAAATTATGAAAAAAATTACATTTTTTATTGCTCTATTGACTGTTTCTTTAGGGTTTTCTCAAAATCTTGTTACTAACGGCGATTTTGAAACCGTATATGCAGGAGAGTGGACTGGTAATGGGACTGGTCAGACGCGCGTAGATGATGGTACTGGAAATTTCGTTAATCAAGCGATACTATCTGCTGCAAACGAAGTATGGCAAACTACTTTACAACAATTAATTCCCTTAACAAACGGCACTTCATATGATATGTCTTTTGACGCATATGTTGTTGGAAATCCTACAAAGGATATAATTGCAGGTATAGGTCAGAATTCGGGATCCTTTGAGAACAATCAAATAACAGCATCATTAACTAATACTAGTCAAAATTTCTCAACGACCTTTGTAGTAGATTGGGATGATTCTTGTTGTGGTACTCGAGTATTTTTTGATTTGGATGGCGCTGGCGATACTGGTTGGGAAATTTATATTGATAATGTATCTGTAACAGAATCGACTTTAGGCGTTGAAGACTACCAATTAATTGATATCAGAACATATCCTAACCCAACACGAGATAGTAGGACCGTAAAAACTAAAAAAGAAATAATGTCATCTATTCAA
>JABDKL010000163.1 GCA_013002225.1 Winogradskyella sp. | reverse complement strand
CCGCCTCTGATGCCCATTTTTTCACTTGGTCCACCTTCTAATGCTTTTATGACAACTATGGTGTCCTGTATGTTATAAAAACTGACTCCAATCCCCACAAAATCACCTTTCATGTTTTCGGTTACTCTTTGGTATTCATCTTTGGGAATATAAACCGAGTGGGGGTCCAGATTTTCCAGGATCTTATTGACGGTAACGTCAACAATACTATCTGTATTTACATCGTCTACATATTCGTAGTCGATATAATCTATAAGGCGGTTTAGTTTTTGCTTTTTAGGGTTGGCAGTAAAGAGCTCATCGGTAGGATCAAAATTAAGTCGTGCGCCAAGGATAAGTCCGATGGCACAGGCAATGCTTAATAGTAGCGGAGTGTATATTTTATTTCTTCCTTTCAATCGTCGAGTTCAGTTATTTGCTCTAATTCTACTCCGGCTTTTTCTAAAAATTCCAACCCGGAATTGTCTTTATAATCTATATGATATACGAGTCTGCTAATGCCAGATTGGTGTATCAATTTACTACATTCCTTACATGGAGACATGGTAATATACAAAGTTGCATCCTTGCAGGATTGGGTAGATCCTGCTACTTTTAGGATCGCATTGGCCTCAGCATGCAGCACATACCATTTGGTATATCCCTCATCATCTTCACAAAAATTTTCAAAACCGGTGGGCGTACCGTTATAACCATCAGAGATGATCATTCTATCCTTAACAATTAACGCGCCAACCTGTTTTCTATTACAATGAGATAATTTACTCCATTCGCTGGCAATTCTCAAATAGGCTTTATCGAATTTTTGCTGTTTCTTTTTGTTCATGGAAATAGGGGGGACTATTAAAGTTATTAATAGACTGCAAATTAAAAGATTATTGGCAGAAATACTGCTGAATACTTCAAATTCTAAAGAGCCAAATAACTTTTATGAAGAATAGGGAGAATAATTCCTGCCACGATCGATGCGGTGACTAAAATCCAGTCTCTTTTGGATACATTCAGAACATTTTGAAACAGGAAGCCTATGATCATTACCGCAAGGACCACTATTAGTTGCGCCGCTTCGATTCCCAGCGCGAATTCTACCAAAGGAAGAAATTTACTTTCAGCACCAGCGGCGATCATTTTAAAATAAGATGAAAAACCGAGGCCATGAATAAGACCAAAGAATATCGTAGTAAAATATAGAACACTGTAGTTTGTGTTTCTTGGCTTCCTGCCAGCGGTAGCAATATCAAAAATAGCAGTAGCTAATATAGTAACCGGGATCAGAAATTCAACATAATTGGAGTCTACCCGTACAATTTCGTAAACCGAGAGAAAAAGTGCCAGGGTATGTCCCAGGGTGAATAAGGTAACCAGCCAAAGAACCCGTTTCCAGGTACTGAAACCGTAGGAGGCTACCAGTACAATTAAAAATAATACATGGTCGTACGCTTGCCAGTCCAGAACATGATCCAGGCCAAGTCTAAAATAGAGCCAAAATTGGGACATTATTTAATTTTTTTCATAAAGACCCGAAAGTACGATTTATTCAAATAATGGCAAAGGAGTCAATGCTTGATAAAGCTGCGGTAATAAATGAAAAAGTCCTGCTTGGGGCAGGACCTGAAAATTAAAATCTATGATATTTACTATTGTTTAACCGGAGCCTCTGGTGTAGCTTCAACAGCTGCATCTAAAGAATCAACTGCAGTGGTAGTTTCAACCTTAAGGCTGTCTTCTGCTTCAGTAGTCATCTCAGGATTTGTAGTTTCATTGATCGCAGTTTCTTTAGCTATTTCTTCAACAGCTTCAGTTTTTTCGTCACGACATGAAGTTACAGTAAACATTGCAAGTGCCAAAGCACCAAAAATTAGTTTTTTCATTTTTATGATTAAATTAAAAAGTGAGCGAATATATATCAAAAAACAATACAAAAAATAAATTTTAATTAAATTATAACTATTTAAATTTCAGATAATTAAGTGAGTTGTTTTTGTGGTGCTAATTGGTTTAAAGCGCAAAAAACTTAGCGCCTTGAGTGAAAGAAATAATTTGTTTGAATTTCATTTCTTAAATCTAAAATTTTTATACTTTTGCCATCCACATGCTCGAGTGGCGGAATTGGTAGACGCGCTGGATTCAAAATCCAGTTCTTTCGGGAGTGCGGGTTCGATTCCCGCCTCGAGTACTTCTAAAACCTCATCAGTTTTTTGATGAGGTTTTTTT
>JABDKL010000147.1 GCA_013002225.1 Winogradskyella sp. | reverse complement strand
TTTTGTAGTATTGTAAACTCTAAAAATACATTAATCCTCTAATGATAAAACGTCAAAAAGCTTCTATTAAAAGTTGCATAATACATAAAGTTGGCAACAAATTTAACGATACAAAAAACGCCTTTTCCGACTCTATTGTAGTATTTGATGAAGCCACCTATAATCTTATTCTTCCTTTTCTACTAAAGCCGTTTGTAAGCGTCGCCGAAAGCTATCGTTTTAACCATCATAGTGATGTAAGCCTTAATGAAATTAACACTTACAGTGAACAGCTTTTTAAGGACGACGCAGACTTTGTAGACGTTTCAAAATACATCGTTACACATCTCTTTGAGCAAAGTAACTCTGCTCAAATTAAAACAGGAGATGTACTCGTTTGTCATTTCGAAAACGTACAATACGAAGACTACTTCACCGATGCCATTGGCATTTTTAAAATTGAAAATAAAACTGAGTTTTTTCAAACCTATTTAGAGGATGGCAATTACGATATTCTGGTACAGAAAGGCATACAGGCCAAAAAGGTAGATAAAGGATGTCTAGTCTTAAATACCTCGGACATGGAAGGCAAAATTGTTTTCAGTGTAGATAACAATACTTACGATACGCAATATTGGATCAAAAGCTTTCTAAACATTAAATATCCTGACGATAGTAACCAGCACACAAAAAATTGTATTGAGCTTTGCAGGGAGTTTTCTAAAGAAGTCTTACAACCTAATTTTGGAGGACAAGAACAAAGTAACTTTCTCGCAAAAACAGTAGATTTTTTTAAGGAAAATGAAATTGTAAATATCGAAACTTTTAAAGAAGAAGTATTTGATGAAGAAGATCAGATTCAGCTATTTGAAGATTATAAAAAATCCTATGAGTCTGAAAACAAAGTGCTTATTCGTAACCAGTTCGATGTTTCGGAAGTGGCTCTAAAAAAGCAAAAACAAAAGATCAAAACCGAGATAAAACTAGACACTAACATACAGATAAAATTAGATGTTGATGCACCAGATGCATCAGCAGAATATTTAGAACGTGGTTACGATGAGGAAAAGAAAATGCACTTTTACAAGGTGTTTTTTAATGATGAAAGCTAACTTTTATATTTCTTTATCTTTAATTACAAACTCGTAAATAAAGATACACATGAAAAAATTTTTGATTTTGTTGCTAATTGGTATTTCAATATACTGTTGCTCTTCGACTAAGATTGAAGAAAAAGAGATAAAATATTTTAATGAAAATAATATAGAGATAAGCAAATCCGAGTTTAAAAAACTAAATACCAACTCTAAATTTCTCGGACTCACAATCGATTCTACCAACCATAAAAAATTAATTTTAAGAGAGAATTATGGTAGTATATCCAATAGAGCGGCTTTAGAAGAATTGCTTGAAAATGTTGCAAACAGAGAATTAGAATCGAGTAAGCCACTTGTAATTATTTATTACCCAGGAAAGGATAAATGCAATAGCGCAGGAGGCTTTACAGATAAATCTTGGGTTAAAAATTGGCGTATAGAACTAGAAGAGGGTTTAAACCGGGTAGCAAATGTAAAACCCATTTATATATTTAAAAAAAAAGAAGGATTAGAATCCCATAGGGATGTCATAGAATTGCGCAAGGATCCTGAAAATATAGTTGAGAGGCTTTTTTTTAAGGACCATTATCCGTGTGGAAGCTTTGTTGTGATTTCTGAAGATGGGGATTATGTAAGCTACTTAGGTGAGTACCCAAAATCATTTGTTTGGGCAGCGGCTAAAATGATGATTAAATAAAAATAATCCCTTTAATACCAAATTCAACTACGAATGGATATCCACGCAAAACACATGCTAAAAGCTATAGTCCTAGCTAAACAAGGCAAAGCTTCAGAAAACGGCAGTGCATTTGGCGCAGCAATCACTAAAAATGGTGAAATGATATGCAAAGTTCATAATTCAGTTAAGGGTGATAAAGATTGCACCCAACATGCTGAACTTAAAGCCATACAAAGGGCCTGGAAGGTTCAAAAACAAAAGATCTATCAGACTGTATTCTGAATATAAGTTGTGAGCCCTGTATGATGTGTCTCGGAGCTTGTTAATGGGCTAATCTTAAGGAAATCTATTTTGGAGCTTCAGCATTAGAGGCAAAACGCTTTGGCTAAATCTATTCGGACATGTATTACAACTCAAAACGCACTGAACGTCACATGGAATTTAACATGAAAATATTATACGATAAGAAAGCTTTGAAGGTGTGGAAATAATTATATGAATTCAGACTCAAAAAGCATGCTAAAATGCTTTAAAAGCTTTTGTTTTACCTCTTCCTCATCAACGCAATCAACACTCAATTCGTTATTTAACGACGTCACAGCTTTACCTCGAATACCACAAGGGATAATATTATCAAAATAACCCAAATCTGCATTAACATTTAAAGCAAACCCATGCATGGTTACCCATCTACTGGCACGTACTCCCATTGCACAAATTTTACGCGCAAA
>JABDKL010000136.1 GCA_013002225.1 Winogradskyella sp. | reverse complement strand
CACTCGATAACAATGTTATACGAGAACCATTAGGTAGGTCGCATCTTAATTCTGTTTCGTTATATCTTGTACCAGGTATCTTAGCAGTAAATTGTTTGATATAGTCCCATGCGATACTTTTAGCTTGCTTATAAGTCGGAGCCACATAGGCAAATCTTGGGTTTGGCAATGGGTGCATAAGAGCTGCTTTAATAAGATGATTAAGAATACAAACGGTCTTACCAAATCTTCTGTGGCAATTAAGAACCGCGAACCTATGTTGGTCTAGCAAGTCGTGAAGTTCTTGTTGTTGGGGTCTAGGTGTATATAATTCTATGTGCATTAGTGTATTGTGGGTATGGTGTCGAATAAGTTATCTTTTGTTTCATAGTGCATGCCAGACTTTGTAAGCATATAACTTGCAAATGCTTCTGCAATATCAGAGTTTTCAAAACCATGGACATGTATAACTAAACTATTAGTTTCTTTATCTACAAAAGCAAGAGTAGTTAATTTTTTATTTATTTTAGGCTTTTTGTTTTTCATAGTGTTGTCTGTCTGTGTGTCTGTAACTTAAAGTCCCAATATATATATATTGCGACCTGCGACCAGTTTAGCGGGTATAGTGGCATTTTTGCAACACATTGTGGCATTTTTACATGCTATTGATTGTGTCTCAGATATTAAACCCGCGCCAACTGTTCTTATACTTAACTAATATTCCTTCATTGTGTTTCTTTTGTGTGTTCTTGTTTTGTTCGATCTCCATAACACACGCGCGAGACTATGTCCTCGCTAACAAAAAAACCAACAATCAAGACTTTTTATTATTCTGTGCAAACTTAGCTGCAGCTTCTTTGCTACCAAATCCCCACTTCTTTAAAGCCAGCGCCAGGCGCGTTGGCTCTCCTTTATCATTCTTCATTGGTCCAGACATCCCAGCAAACCTGGCAGCAAAACTCACCCGCCTCGGGTTCTTTCCTTTTTTAACTGGTTCTTTTAAGTTACTTCCTTCTGTTCTTTTGAAATACTTTCGACCAGCCTCAGTTAATCCACCAGTTTTGCTTTTATGTTCTTTCGAAAATCCCATGATTAAGCTTTCTTCTTTTTAGGAAACCCAGCTTTCATGTTTTTATAAGCTTTGGCTGTTATTGTACTTTTTGATTTTGGTCTTGAAGTACCTGCCTTTTTTCTAGCATTGATGTTAGCATATAATCCACGTCTAGCCATTACTTACCTCTTTTACTTTTCATTATTTTTGCTTTTAAGGCTGCTGGTAATCTCTTTTGACCGCCTTTTAACTTAGCAGATTTTGCTGGTCTTCCTTTTTTTGAACCGTAAGTTCCTTTACCCATTGGCATAATGTTTCTCCTTGTTTTATTTTGTAACATTTGTTTATTATTTATTTATCAATCATTGATTGACATCTTGTCAACAATAATTATATTAACATTATAACTAACAAAAGGAAAAATCAATGACAAAAAACTACTCAAGTGAACGTTTTGTTCCTAAGCAGTTAACTACAAAAATCAAAGAAAATAACTTTGTAGATTTTATCTGGAACAATGACAAAGATAAACCGTCTTGTATTGCTTACCCAAAAAAAGGTAAAAACAAGCTTTGGTGGTATAGATTTAAAAACGTTGAACATATGAACAAGCATATAGATAACGTTTTATCTGGTTATAAGGAACATGAGGAAATAAAAGCAAAATACAAAGCAGATCGACTTAAACCTCATACATTAAAAGTTGGAGACGTTTTGTATACTTCTTGGGGTTATGACCAAACTAATATTGATTTCTATAAAGTTGTTGAATTAGTTGGTAAAACTTCAGTTAAGCTTTGTAGTATGTCTAATCAATATTTAGACTCAGATTGTAGAGCAAGCGACAAAGTTATGCCAGGTGATGTAAAAGCAAATGCAGAGCCATTTTTAAAAAGAGTTAATGGTAAAGACAACCACATCAACATTTCATCTTTTGAATTTGCTAGAAAGTGGGATGGTTCTCCTAAATATCAAACCGCAGCAGGTTTCGGACACTAACCCTCAATGACCTCGGGAGCCTTTTTTGGCTCCTGGGGTTTCCCCCAACTAATCGTTAAAGTATTATCAGATTTCACCTCTTGTTTTATCTTATCTCCAAATATTCCACTCGCTAGCTTACTTGCTAACCATCTCGCATGGTGCGCTAGTTCTCTAGTTTGTTGAAAGTATTTAGGGTCTTGGGGTTTGGTCAACATCTCGTGTATTTGATCAAGAATTGTGAACGTTCCAACCTCACGTGCTTTCATTATCATTTTATGAAATTTATCGTCATCACGCATTTTACGGTAAACAACAGACAATGAAGGATAGTTTTTATCCTTACAAATTTCAGTTAAAGTTTTACCGTTTTCAAGCTTCTCTATAATATTTTCTGTTTTTTCTAATTGCATTTAAAATATACTCATCTGTTTTGTTTTTGTATTGTGGCAAGTTCTTGAGAGAGTTTAGTTGTCCAAGGATTGAAGTAGGACCAGTAGACATTCCCGCATGAAACTTACACCTATAATGTCCAGTTTTCATCAGATTGCCTTTACACCGACAGCGCACCGTAAACTTAGAACCCCTGGTGTAACTCTCACATTGCTTTAGTAGTTTGTTACGACCAGGCATACCACATATAGTTTATTATTTTTTATAAGAATTTATTAAGTTTAGCAAGAGTTAGGCTAATTTTTTAGTTTTTTTTTTAATCTCCCCAGATAACTTATGCTTTGTATATTCATTACCATCGGAACCCCTGTATTCCTCGTGCATCCCCCAGGATGCGTGATATTTTAATTTAATACCTTGAAACTCAATATCCTTATTC
>JABDKL010000100.1 GCA_013002225.1 Winogradskyella sp. | reverse complement strand
AAAAAACGGTTATCTTTTATTTTTAGCATTATTGGTTTGCTAATAGGATGTTTTGCGTTGCTTATGGCCTTTCAAAAGGAACGGATCGACAAAAGGGATAACCCAGCAATAGTATTTGCTCAGGAATCTAGAGTTAAAGCAGATCCTAATAAAATTAGTGAAGAAGTGTTTAGACTTCATGAAGGTACGAAAGTGCAGGTTTTAGAAATTTATAAAAATTGGAAAAAGATAAAACTTTCAGATAATTCTACAGGTTGGATTCCTTCGAACGATATCAGATTATTAAGCGATTTTTAAAATTAATTTAACAAATAAAATAGTTCTAGGTATTATATTTGCCAATCTATGTTTTCAAAGATTAGATATACAGCTTCAATAGTATTCACCATTCTTTTTATGGCGATGATATCTGCGCCTGCCATTATTTTATCCTTTGACGATTCGACGGATGTTTCAATTTTTTACAGCATAACCGAAGAAGAAGAGAGTAAAAAACTTCAATTAATTATTGACGACTCTAACGTTAATTATGATGGTGAGTTTTTAGGTTTAGAACTATCAAAAATAATAGGTTATACTTTTAAAACATATCCAAAACCACATCTTAATTTAATAATCCCACCCCCAGAATTCATTATATAATTTTTACGGAAAAACAGCAGAGGTATAGCTCTGCAATCAATTGTTAAAAATTAGCTTTTGAGGATTCTCATTAGCATAAAATGAATTTATTTATGTTTAAAACATTAAAAAATGACATACCAGCGAGTATTGTCGTATTCTTTGTCGCATTACCATTGTGTTTAGGTATTGCATTAGCCAGTGGAGCACCACTGTTTTCAGGATTAATTGCCGGTATTGTTGGTGGTGTAGTTGTGGGATCTCTCAGTGGATCTAAAATAGGTGTAAGTGGACCTGCGGCAGGTTTAGCTGCAATTGTACTTACTGCCATTGGAACATTAGGTGGATTTGAGAATTTTCTTGTCGCTGTTGTACTAGGTGGTGTAATACAATTAGTATTCGGCTTAGTAAAATTAGGAATTATAGGGTATTATTTTCCATCGTCTGTAATTAAAGGAATGCTTACAGGAATTGGTTTAATTATTATTTTAAAGCAGATTCCATACTTTTTTGGATTAGGCAAAAACCCAGAAGGGGATTATACTTTTCTTCAAATAGATGGAGACAATACCTTAACGGAATTGTTAAAGTCTATAAACGCTTTAATAAGTGGTAATTTTGATATTGGTGCAACTCTGATTGCCATAATAGCCTTGGCAATATTACTACTTTGGAGCAATGTGTTAATTAAAAAAGGTAAAATTTTTGAGATTGTACAAGGTCCAATCGTAGCTGTAGTCGTGGGTATCATCTTTTTTGTATTAACACAATCTAATGAAACTTTAGCTTTGGAGGCTCCCCATTTGGTTAGTGTGCCAGTTCCTGAGGGATTTGATTCATTCATAGGGCAATTAAGTTTTCCTAACTTTGCAGTCATCACAAACTCAGAAGTTTGGATTGTGGCCTTTACTATAGCTTTAGTGGCAAGTCTTGAGACCTTGTTATGTGTTGAGGCAACAGATAAGCTAGATCCATATAAAAATGTAACTCCAACAAACAGAGAGCTATTAGCACAAGGAACTGGAAATATCCTATCTGGTTTAATAGGTGGCTTACCAATAACACAGGTAATTGTAAGAAGTTCTGCTAATATTCAATCTGGTGGTAGAAGTAAGGCGTCTGCAATTATCCATGGTTTTTTATTACTGATTTCTGTTATTCTAATTCCTAAATTGTTGAATATGATTCCGCTTTCAGTTCTAGCCGCAATTCTATTTATAGTAGGCTATAAATTAGCGAAACCAGCCTTGTTCAAAAAAATGTATGACTTAGGTTGGAAACAATTTATTCCATTTACGGTTACTGTTTTAGGAATTGTATTTATTGATTTACTATGGGGAATAGGATTAGGACTAGCTGTAGGTATTGTTGTAATTTTAATAAAAAGCTACCAGAACTCTCACTTCTTGCATATTGAAGATAAGAGCAATGGCAAACACAAAATAAAAATGACCTTTGCCGAAGAGGTAACATTTTTTAATAAAGGGGCAATTTTAAAAGAGCTAGACAGTCTGCCACGAGACACCATCCTAGAATTAGACGTTAGAGATACAAGATACTTAGATAACGATATTATTGAAATTTTAGATGATTTTGCATTTAAGGCCAAAGAACGCAATATTGATATTAAGCTTATTTCTGAAAGAGGGGTTGCAGAAAACCCAGATAGTTTTATCGAATTTTTTAGGTTAAGACCAAAAACAAGCTAATTAATTTGTTTTAGTTGAAATAATCACGAACAAATTTATTGCACTTCGCACCTAATTGGTAAAATCGGTGTATTAACTGTTAATGGTGTAAAATAGTTTAAGACTAAATTGCAAATAAAGCTAAGGCTACTATTTCGAAAAGTTTAAAAATTAAGTTAACTTCGGAAAAAGTTAAAAACAACTGAATGAAAAATTTATTTTCAAATATAAAGGGTGATGCATTTGGTGGCATTACCGCAGGAATTGTAGCCTTACCATTAGCATTAGCTTTTGGCGTGTCTTCTGGCCTTGGCCCTAGCGCTGGATTATACGGCGCTATTTTTATTAGTTTCTTTGCTGCCCTGTTTGGTGGCACCAATACACAGATTTCCGGGCCCACTGCGCCAATGACCGCAGTAAGTATGGTGGTTATAGCGGGTATTGTCGCCGCAAACGATGGTGATGTTAATAAAGCATTGCCAGCAATTTTAACGGTATTTTTACTTGCAGGTCTTATGCAAATAGGTCTCGGCGCTATTGGTTTAGGAAAATATATTAGATATATACCCTACCCGGTTGTCTCTGGGTTTATGACTGCAATTGGTGTTATTATACTCGTTACACAGGTACTTCCGGCAATCGGTTACTACCCTAAAGAGGATGTTGATTTGGTGAGCCAGTTTAAACCTGAGGCTGAAGAGATAATTCTAGAAAATATACTTAAGGAAGAAGCGGGTGAAGGGATTTTGGTGTTAGAAAATTTTGAAGAAACCATAAGGCGTGCTCAATTAACCACAGAAGAGGATATCGCTAAAGAGTCTAAGACGCTAGCACAATCTGCAAGTTCTGGTGTAATAGGTACCTTTAAGGTCTTACCAAGAGCGCTCAAAAACATCAATATTTTAGAGTTGTTATTAGCTTTGGGTACCATTTTTATTGTATATGGATTTAAGAGGATTACAACAAAAATACCTAGTGCTCTCGTAGCATTAATTGTGGTATCTGGAATAGCTTATGGGTTTGGATTAGACTACAGACCAATAGAAGAAATTCCAACAGGATTGCCTGTGCCAAAGATGGAAATTTTTACAGGCTTTAGTTTAGCGGCAATCACACCTTATATATTCACAGCGATTACTTTGGCCTTATTAGGAGCTATTGATTCTTTATTAACCAGCGTTGTTGCTGATAATATGACTAAGACTAAACACGAACCAAACAAGGAGCTTGTTGGTCAAGGTATTGGTAATAGTATTGGCGCCATATTTGGCGGTATACCTGGTGCTGGCGCAACCATACGAACCGTTGTAAATATTAATTCTGGTGGAAAAACTAGATTATCTGGGATGATTGCAGGTGTCTTGCTACTTATTATTTTATTGGCTTTGGGTCCAGTGGCCTCAAAAATACCGGCAGCGGTTCTAGCAGGTATCTTAATTACTGTGGGTATAGGCGTAATGGATTACAAAGGCCTTAAAGCAATACCATCATTACCTAAGGATATTAAATTGGGCCCATTTAAATTGAGTTCTGAAGTTTTAATTATGCTTGTCGTGTTAGTGCTATCTACCGTTTGGAATTTAGTATATGCGGTTGGTATAGGGCTAATCTTCGCTTCATTAATGTTTATGAAGAAAATAGGAGATTTAACAGCTCAGCGTTCAGATGTTAAGTCCTTAAAAGAGGAGGCCTGGGCGGATGAAAAAGATTTCCCTATCAATTTAAAAGAAGAAGTGTTTATTAAACATATTAAAGGGCCATTGTTCTTTGGTTCTACAAGTGATTTTCAAGCTCTAACGCAACAAATTCCCAACACTGCTAAAACTGTAATTTTAAGATTAGGGCGTATGCAATATATGGATCAATCTGGGCTCTATGCCATGGAAGATATGCTTCAGGAACTTAAACAAAATAATGTTGAGGTTCTATTTGTGGGTCTTTTAGACCAACCACGATACATGATGGAGCGCATCGATATAATACCAGATTTTATACCCAATGAGCATATTTTTAAAGATTTTAAAGCGTGTTTAAAATGGGTTAAGACTAATGTAAAAGACGAATATTAAAATAATGTATAATAGACTTCTGAAACTCAAAAAAAAAATGAAGTCAGAATAATTAAAAATTAAATTTTCATATGAAAACTACAGCAATAAGTAAAGATGTACAAAGTGCAATGACACCAGAAAATGTATTGCAGGATTTGTTAAACGGAAATGAAAGATTTGTCAACGGAAATGCTGAAGGTGCCGATAATTCAGCTCTTATTAGTCAAACTACAGGAGGGCAGTTTCCTAAGGCTGTTGTACTTTCTTGTATCGATTCTAGAGTGCCGGTAGAAACAGTTTTAGATCAGGCTATAGGTGATATTTTTGTTGCACGTGTTGCAGGTAATTTTGAAAACACAGATATTATAGGAAGCTTAGAATACTCTTGCAAGGTAGCAGGTAGTAAATTAATTCTTGTTTTAGGTCACGAAAGTTGTGGTGCTGTAAAAGCCGCTTGTGATGGCGTAGAGCTTGGTAATATTACTGCTATGTTAGAAAATATTATGCCAGCTGTGAGACAGTCTGCAGAAGAAATAGAAGGTGAAGCAAATTCATCTAATTCAGAATTTGTTGCTAAAACTGTAGAAAATAATGTAAAACTAACTATGGATAGAATTCGTGAGAAAAGTCCAATTTTAAAGGATATGGAAGATAATGGCGAGATTAAAATTGTAGGTGGTGTTTACAATTTACATAACGGTAAAGTAGAAATGCTTTAAAAGCATTTAAAAACAAATAGTTCACAGAAAAAGCCATTATTAATAATGGCTTTTTTTATACGTCTTCTTCAAGACTTATTTCAGTTTCACTCTTAATCAGTGACGGAAAAATCATTGGTACTAGCGATTTAACGGGCTCGTAGAGTACACTTTCTTCTAAATCTTCATCTTCCATAAATGGAAGCGTATTATTTAACTTATTAAATACAATTAAAAGAACACTTAAAATCAATCCTATTTTCAAGGTTCCAAAGACGCCACCTAATAATTTATTTAATAACCCTAAAGCAGCAAAATCGGCTAATTTAGTCAACGCCTTCCCAGCTAAACTTATGGCAAAAACTATGACGACAAAGGTAATGGCAAAAGCGACAATGTTTATGGTTTTTTCATTCCAATCTACCCTAGACTCTAATTGTTCTGAGGCAAAAAAACTAAAATGAATGGCACCATATATACCTAATACTAAAGCTAAAAGCGAAGCTATTTCAACAAATAGACCTTTAAATAGCCCTCTAACAAATCCAAATAGTAGAAGGGCGGCCAAAATAATATCAATGATACTCATAATACTAGCGGTTTAGGCAAAAGTACATTAACTTTGCCAATTATATAACGCAGATAATGTGGTATAAATTATGGCAAGAGACGAACAATTAAAGGAGCGCTGGGATTTGGTGGTAGAAAAACTCTCAAACCAGTTTGCAGATGGAGATAAACTCGATTTAGATTCTATAATTTATTTAATTGGAGTTCAGGAGCTTGGGCAAATCCATCGGGTTTATAAGAAAGACCACAAACTCGATCTAATGCATATAGCAATCTGTAAACTATTGGAACCCTATGGGTTTTACGAATTCGATTTTGTAGATGATGATGGATGGCCGCATTATAAAGTAAAGGCGCAATTACCGCATCTTAAAGCAGGTGAGCAAAGTGTTTTAATGAAAGAGGCTATTGTTAATTATTTTGTCGAAACCGAATATATCGAATAGCTTAAGAGTACACAGCAACAGTAACTCAGAAAAAATAATTAAATTTGCCGATTGAATTTAGGATAAGATGATAGACAAGCTAAAAGAACTCATTGCAGAAGCAGAAGCATTTTCAGCCCAGTCTCAGGAAGAGGTTGAAGCTTTTAGAATAAAATACTTAGGATCTAAAGGGCTGTTAAAACAGTATTTCGCTGAGTTTAAAAATGTAGCAAATGACCAGAAAAAAGAATTTGGACAAACCATTAATCAGCTCAAAAAAACAGCTGAAGACAAGGTAAATACATTAAAGGAGGCTTTTGAAAATGAGGAAGAAGACGAAGGTGTTTATGGCGATTTGACGCGCCCTGGCGAGCCTATTGCTATAGGAGCACGCCATCCTATTTCTATTGTAAAAAATCAGATTATAGATATATTTTCGCGTATAGGATTTAATGTTAGCGAAGGACCAGAAATTGAAGATGACTGGCATAACTTTACCGCTCTTAATTTGCCAGAATATCATCCGGCACGCGATATGCAGGATACTTTTTTTATTCAGACAAATCCAGATATATTACTTCGTACACACACAAGTTCTGTGCAAGTGCGATATATGGAAAATAATAAACCACCCATTCGTACTATATCACCAGGGCGTGTGTACCGAAATGAAGCTATTTCTGCAAGATCGCATTGTTTCTTTCATCAAGTAGAAGGCTTATATATAGATAAGGATGTGAGTTTTGCAGACTTAAAGCAAACCTTGCAATATTTTACCACTGAAATGTTTGGGAAATCAAAGATTAGATTGCGTCCATCGTACTTTCCGTTTACAGAGCCAAGTGCAGAAGTCGATGTCTATTGGGGATTAGAAACCGAAACGGATTATAAAATAACAAAAGGTACAGGTTGGTTAGAAATTATGGGCTGCGGTATGGTAGACCCAAATGTCTTAGAAAACTGCGGTATCGACTCAAAAGAATACTCTGGCTTTGCTTTCGGTATGGGCATTGATCGTATTGCTATGTTATTGAATCAAATTAGTGATATAAGATTGTTAAGCGAGAATGACGTGCGGTTTTTAGAGCAATTTAAGTCTGCACTGTAAAATTTCTGCGAATGCAGACATCGCATAATTAATTGCAAGTATTAATTATTTTTTGGTTTCGTTACAAAATACCGAAATTTATGGGTGTCCATGATTGCTATTAAACCTACTCCAAATGCGCTGCACCTTCAACAACAAAAGCAGATTTTCTAAACTCAGACGGCACTTTATCATTTAGAAGTTTTAGGTCTCCTTTTTCTTTTATTAGTTCAGTAAAGTTTTTTTCTCTTTGGTCGTATTGGTTTTTATTAGAGTAGGTGGTGATTAATATTAGATGAAATGGGGATTCATCACTGAATGTGCTTTTTAACAACTGAAATGAATCAATATAGTTTTTGTTGATAGCCATTATTCTCAATTGTTTCCAATTGTTTTCAAAATAATATATGGCCTCTTCGGTATTCCCATTTAAAATTTCTACAGTCTGAATCGTTGTGATTTTTTCATTGGCCTGGCCAAAACTTAAACAGTAAAACAGTGCGGTGATGAAAAGTAATTTGAATTTCATTATTTCTGGGATTTAATATGGTCTTTCTAATTTAAAGATTTTGGTTTTTATACCTTTGCTTTTAAATTATAATTAACAATTAAAGGTTCTTGCTGTTTCAGGCAGAAAACATGAAAAAAGACATTAAAATACCAGAAGTAAAGGATGTGCATGTTGCCATTGTACAAGAAAAGCATCTTGAGTATAAAACTCAAGATTGGAATGCCTACATCATTAACAATACTGATAAAGATTTAGAGACTGTTCTTATTGTCTCACAAGGAACTTCTGAAGATAAAATGACACCACCAATGCGTCATACCATTTCAAAATTACCTGCAAGAAGTTATGCTAAAATTGAATATTTACAAGAAAAGGTATTAGCGCTTAACAATTCGTTTAAAGTCACGTATTTTCAAGGTAATCAGATGTTTGACAAAACGTTTGTGTTTAGAAAAAATACTATTAATGCAAAAGCCTTGCAGAATCTTCCATTAATGCAGTTAAAGGGTGTTTTAGCCAATTAAACTCGGACTTATACCGATAAAAAATTGAAATCTAATCCAACTTTTCCGTTAGTTTCTGAAATACTTTTTTAGGGTTTTTATTCTCATAAAGAATATCATGAACCGCATTAATAATAGGAAGTCGTGTCTTTTTCTTATTGGTTTTATTCAATTCAAAAGCACTTTTAGTAGCGTAATACCCTTCGGCTACCATATTCATTTCCATTTGTGCGGATTTAACCGTGTAGCCTTTACCAATCATATTTCCAAACATTCTGTTTCGAGAAAAAACAGAATAACCTGTAACCAATAAATCCCCTAAATAAGCTGAATTATTGATGTTTCGTTTCATTTTGTGCATCTTTTTGATAAAACGTTTCATTTCTCTTATGGCATTACTCATTAAGACAGACTGAAAGTTATCGCCATACCCTAATCCATGTGCTATACCTGCAGCGATAGCGTAAATATTCTTTAGCATAACAGCGTATTCTGTACCAATAATATCATCACTGGTTTTAGTTTTAATGTAATCGCTCGCTAAATTATTTGCAATGGCCTGAGCCGTTACAGGATCGGCGCAAGATATAGTGAGATATGATAAACGCTCAAGCGCCACCTCTTCTGCGTGACAAGGACCAGCTATTACAGCAATATTTTTAAAAGGGATATGGTAGATATCATGAAAATGCTCTCCTACCAAAAGTCCGGACTCAGGTATAATTCCTTTTACGGCCGAAACCACAATTTTTTTGCCGATGTCTGCACTGAGTTTTTCTAATTCGGAATGCATAAAGGCAGAAGGTATGGCAAAAATGAGTACATCTGCCCAATTTGCCATCTCGTTGATATCGTTACTAAGTTTAAGCTGCTCTGTATGAAATTCTACTGAACTTAAATAACTTGGATTGTGTTGCTCTTTTAAAATATGTTCTTTAGTATAAACACTTCGCATATACCAACCAACTTCG
>JABDKL010000096.1 GCA_013002225.1 Winogradskyella sp. | reverse complement strand
CAATAATATTAGTAGGCTACTTATTGCTACATTTACTGGCATATTCAGTAGGTCTTTAAAATAAATATTCAAAAAAAGATGGGCGATTAGACTTGACACAGTTTAATTGCCCTGTTAAAGTCTGTTCATAATGAAGAAAGGAAAGTTATGGACAAAATAGAACGAGTTACCCTAGTAACTATTGTACTACTTGCAAGCGTGGTTTTTGCAGTAGGTATATTTATATGATATGTGAACAGGTCTAAGCCCTATCGGTAGCAATACTGGTAGGGCTTTTTTTTTTGTTTATACTATTTGACACAACAATATATCCTTGATATAGTATAAGAATAAATGAAAGGAACATTATGACAGACCAAACAAAATGGGGCATTGATCAAGTGCAACAAGAAAACAAAGCTAGAACTTATGATAGAAAAAACTCTATCAATCTTCATAAAGCAAGAGATATATATAAGCAAAGCAGTGGGCTAGATAATATCTCTGAGTTTGATATGAAAAGATTTCGTGAAATTATGCTCGGTGCTAGATAGCATATAAAAAGTTTTAGTTCCCTCTAAAAGTTACCCTGTGTGTGTCCTTGACATACATGGGGTTTTTTTATATACTGACCTTATGATTACATTAGCAAAACAAATACAATTAAAACTAAAAAAGTTTGATGAAGTTATGATTAAACTTAAAACTAAACATTTAGATAAGCCAGATATATATGCTGACTTACACAAATTAAATGAACGTATAGATGAAATCCAAAAGCTAGTTGACAACAGCAATTAAATATAGTATTATGTACTCTTATTAACTAATAGGAGTACATATGACACAAACAAATATACAAGTCGGTAAAGTTTCTGACCTGTTGTATGACTTGATGACTCAAACCAAAGCTAAAAAGTTTCGTGCAGGTTTTATTAAAACCAATGGCGAGTACCGAGTAGGCAAGTTTGATTTATTAAATCGTTCAACATGGAAACAAACTGATGGCACAATGTACAAGCGTAAAGGTAAGAAAAGAACTACTGACGCTGACGAGTACATACTAGCCCATGACCTAGATAAAAAAGCACCACGAAACATATCTGTTAAGAGATTAAAGTGGTTTAGCGTAGGCAAAAAAGTCTATAAAATCAATAGGTTAGAGGTAAATGATGACATTACAATAGTAATGTTTGATAAGGTAAAGTTTAACCATCTTAAATCATTAATGACAAAAGGAGATATCAATGAGTAGTAGATACTATATACTTGAAAAAAATACATTTGAAGGTTTATCACTTAAATTACCTACTGAACAATTTGATGAATCAGTATTAGAATGTGAAGAATTAGGTGCAGAACCTTTTACATATAATACTATAGAAGAAGCCTTGCATGTTAAAAGTGCTTTGAATTTAATATTTAAAAAAACACCTAAATCATCTAATTTTATAATAGTAAAGGAGGTCACAAATGAGTAGTGAGTGGTGTCAAAATAAAAAATGTCCAGAGAAAAAAACACAAGGACAAATTCGTGGTAAAAAAGGTGCTAAGTATTACCAATCTAATAAAGCAAATTGGTATGGTTACTGGTGCAGTATGGGTTGTCGTGAACAATGGTTTAATGATAACAAAGATGTTTGCATACAAGCAGTAGGTCTTATTGATAAACAAGTATTACCTTTAGATGATGCTTGGTATGTTGAATATAGGTATGATTGGAGAGAAGAAGAAAGAAATAGATATCATTTAGTAAATAAACTAAAAGGTGTGGATCAATCTATAACACAACAACAAGCACAAACACCAGAACAGATAGCCAATAATCATAATTGGTATACAATAAACGATACCCAAGCAAAAGAACTAGCAGTCACACTTGGCTTAGCTAGTTGACACATCAATAACAATAGTATATTATATAGGCATCACTTGGGAAACTAAGTGGTGCTTTTTTTATGGAGTTTGTCTTAAAAACTGTGCGAGTAATGTCGGCAAATTAAACTTCAGATGCGAAGTTGCTAGCGTGTAGGTATATCCAATTAGACTAAAAATCTAAACATGTATAGTAGGTTTTTCCATAACAAAAAGTTTCTATTAACCAACAAAGGAGTACTCATGGAACAAAAAGAGATAAGACTCAATGC